>JAAOZY010000432.1 GCA_012274205.1 Betaproteobacteria bacterium | reverse complement strand
GGTCATCGCATTGGGCAGGGGTAGTTGCGCGCGCACGGCATCGTCAAACCAGCGCTCGAATTGCTTGAACGGATCGGCATCGGCGTTCTTCTCGGCGAGTCCGGCGCGCATGTATTCCTGGCGTATGTCGGCGATGCGCATAAAACGAAGCGGTTCCCGGGCAATGTGCTTGCCTTATTTTACCCCGCGGCGTCGACGCCCGGCCAATGTAGAATGCGCGTGTCGCAGTTCTACTACGATGCCAATGCCTCAGCTTATCGACTACGAACACGGCATCAGCGCGATCGATTCCGGCTACTACCGGCCGATGCTCGACGCCGTCCACCTGCTGGTCGAAGGTGAGCGCGCGGCGATCGTCGACACCGGCACCAACTATTCGGTGCCGCTGGTGCTGGCGGCGATGCGCGCGAAAGGACTGCGGCCGGAGCAGGTGGACTATGTGATCCTCACCCACATCCACCTCGACCACGCCGGCGGCGCCGGGCTGTTCATGCGCGAGTTTCCCAATGCAAGCCTGACGGTGCATCCGCGCGGCGCGCGCCACATGGCCGACCCCTCGCGCCTGATCGCAGGCACAGTGGACGTATACGGCGAGGCGGCGACGCGGCGCATGTACGGCGACATCGTGCCGGTGCCGGTCGAGCGCATCATCGAGACGCCGGACGGCGCTTCGATCCGCCTGAACGGGCGCGAGCTGCAGTTCATCGACACGCCGGGCCACGCGCGGCACCATGTGGCGATCCGCGACACCAAGTCCGGCCATATATTCGCCGGCGACGTGTTCGGCCTGTCCTACCGCGAAATGGACCAGGACGGCAGGCAGTTTATCGTTCCGACCTCCAGCCCGGTGCAGTTCGACCCCGTGCCCTATCATCGTTCCATCGACTTGATCCTGCAGCTTCAGCCCGAGGCGGTGTACGTCACCCACTACAGCCAAGTCCGCGACATCCAGGCCAAGGGCGCCGTGCTGCATCGCCTGGTCGATGCGCATGCCGAACTCGGCCTGCGCGAGAAGGACGCCGGCACGGCGCGGCCGGAACGCCTGCGCGAGGGCGTGAAGCGCATCGTGCTGGAGGAAGCGCGGCGCTGGGGGTCGAAGCTGACGGACGAGCGCATTCTCGACATTTACTCCAACGACGTCGAACTCAATGCGCAGGGCCTGGGATTCTGGCTCGACCGCCTCGATTAGGCGTCAACTGCGCCCGCGCGCCCGGTTGACCACCCAGGCGCCTGCGCCGAGCAGTGCGGCCATCGACCAGAACACCGGACCCATGCCCGCCGCCGCGCCCAGAGCGCCCGAGGCGAGCGGCAGGACCGTGCTGCTCGCATTCATGATCGTGGTGCGCACCCCGACTGCCTCGCCCTGGCGCCCGGTTGGCGAAGCGTTGTAGAGCAGCGCCATCACCATGGGCTGGGAACAGCCCAGGCCCAAGCCCAGCGCGCAGGACAGCGTCACCAGGAGCGGCACGCTGGAATAGAACGGGAAGACGCAATAGACTGCGGCAGCGGTCAGCAGCGCGGCGCCGATGATCTGCCATGGCAGCACGCGCCGGATCAGCACCGGCAGCAGCAGGCGCACGACGAAGATGGCGATGGCGAAACTGCCCATGACGGCGCCGATGGTGGAGGCGGACAAGCCGATGCGCGATCCGTAGATCGGCATGACGAAGGTGTACAGGTCCCACGCCATGTTGAGCAGTCCGCTGGCGATGAATACGCGGCGCAGGGGACGGTTGCGCAGCAAATCCATCACGCGGCTTGGGCCGGTATCGGGCTTGCGCTCCTTCGCCGGTGGCAGTGCCGGCCGGTTGATCCAGGTCACGATCAGGGGCACGAGCAGAAACACGGATAGCAGCAGGAAGGTGCGCACATGCCCAATGGCGTCGATCGCAAATCCCGTCACCAGCGGCCCGAGCGAGCTCGATACGGAAAAGCCGAGCGCGAGCGAACTGAAATGGGCGGGGCGCTCATCGGCGCGGCCGATCGCGCCCACTACCTGGTTGACCGCGACATGGAACACCATGAAGCCGGTGCCGATCAGCGTGCTTGCGACGTAGAGGGTCCACAGACGCGGCCAGGAGAACGGCAGCAGCGCGCCCAGCGCCACGGCAAGGCTTGCGCCGAACAGCGGCCAGCGCGCGCCGCTGCGGTCGATGAGCCGGCCGGCGTTGACCGCCAGCAGCATCGGCAGCAGTGCGAACGAGGACATCAGCGTGCCGACGGTGAACGCCGAGGCATGCAGCTGAATCGCATACAGCGACACCAGCATGCGGCTGCCGTTGAAGGCGGTGTGGGCGAGGATGGTGAGTGCGACCAGCTGCCACAGGCGCACGTCAATCTCCCGCAGCGCTCGGCCGGCGCTTTTGCCAGGCCACCATCGCCACGCCGAGGCAGGCGACGACGATTCCGGCAAGGCTCAGGGGTGTGGGCACCACACCGAAGATCAGCAATTCCATTCCTACCGCAATCACCGGCGTCAGGTACAGCAGGCTGGTGACGCGCGCCGCCGCGCCGTGGCGCATCAGCGTGTGCAGCGCGTTCACCGCCAGGATCGAGGCGAGGATGACCAGGAACGCAATCGCGGCGAACAGCTGCCAGGCCCAGCGCACCTGCATGCCTTCCACCATCCAGGCGAGCGGCGCCACCACGGCGAGCGAAATCGCGAACTGCAGCAGCGCCGCGGCGTACAGGTCGACGCGCGCGCAGAATACGCGCTGGTAGAGCGTGCCGGCGGTGATCGCCAGCAGCGAAAATCCCACCGCCGCGAGGCTGGCGGGGCCGATGGCGCGGATGTCGATCTTGTGCCATACGACCAGCCCTACGCCGGCCAGGCCGAGCGCCACGCCCAGCCACTGGCGCGCGACCAGGCGCTGGTGCATCCAGCGCGCCGCGATCAGCGCGGTGAGCAGGGGTTGCACCGCGAGGATCAGCGCGGTCACCCCTGCGCTCATGCCGAGGTACTGCGCGTAATGGCTGCCGCCGAGGTTGGCCGCGTGCATCAGCACGCCCGCCACCAGTACGTGCCCGAATTCCGCGCGCGAGGCCGGCCAGCGCGGGCGCAGCAGCAGCACCAGCGGGACCAGGCAGGCGAGCCCGAAGATGTAGCGCAGCGTGAGGAAGGTGAAGGGCGGCGCGTACTGCAGGCCGATTTTGGTGGCAATGAAGCCCGAACCCCAGACGCTGACGAAATACCAGGCGAGCAGAGTGTCGAACCAAGGACGCCTGGGAATTTGCATTGGTGTATTCTAAAGCGTCGGCGCCGCTGGCGCGGACGTTAACAGGGAGCGACGATGGCAGAAATCAAGATCATCAATCCGGATTCACTGGGCAAGCCGCTCGGGCAGTACTCCCAGATCACGCGCGTCAAGGCGTCCGAATACCTGTACATCGCCGGACAGGTGGCCGCCGACCGCAGCGGCGAACTCGTCGGCGCGGACGATTTCGACGCGCAGTGCGTGCAGGTGTTCGCGAATATTCGCGCCGCGCTCGAATCCTGCGGCGCCGGCTGGGGCAATGTGGTGCAGTTCACCACCTATCTGGTGCATTCGCAGGACATACCGAAATTCATGCAATATCGCTTGCGCGAATTTCCACGCATGTTCGCCGATGGCGCGTATCCGCCCAACACCCTGCTGATGGTCGATCGCCTGGTGAAAGAGGCGTTCCTGCTCGAAGTGCAGGCGGTCGCGGCGCTCTGAGCGCGATCGCCCCGGCTGTGCGCAGCTAGCCCGGCGCGCGCCGCTTGCCCAATTCGAGCACCAGCGCGGTGGCGGCGATGATCACTGCGCCGCCCGCGAGCGTGCTCAGACCGACGGGCTCGGCCAGGAACAGCGCGCCCCAGAGCGTGCCGAACACCGGAATAAGGAAGGTTACGGTGAAGGTACGCGTCGGCCCGATGCTGGCGATCAGGCGGAAATAGATCAGGTAGGCCGCAGCACTGCACAGCAGCGAAATTCCGAGGACGGCAACCGACACCTTCCAGCTGAATGCGGCGGCGGCCGGCGGCGCGGGCAGAAACGGCATCACCACCATGCTCGCCGCGATCAGGCTGCCTACGGTGAGCGCGCGCGGCGCGATGCCTGTGGCACGCTTTTTCGCGTATACGCCAGCGAGCGCGTAGCAGGCAGTGGCGCCGATGCAAGCGAACACCGCGAGCAGCACCTCGGCGCTCACCGCGATCGGGCCGAAACCGACCAGCAGCGCCACGCCGGCCATGCCCAGCGCCAGGCCCGCGCTCTTGCGCCAGCTCATGCGCTCGTCGAGCCAGATCGCGCCGCAGATCGCGGCGAACCAGGGCGCAGCGGCATTGAGTATGGCCATATAGGAGGCGCCGATGTGCTTGCCCGACCAGGCATACAGGCCCCAGGGCAGCGCGGTGTTGAGCACGCCCAGCACCAGGTAAGGGCGCCAGTTGCGCCTCAGGTCGAGTCCGAAGCCGCTGGCGCGCGCATAGATCAGCATTGCAATGGCGGCCAGGCCCACGCGCAGCTCGGTGAGCCACAAAGGCCCGATCGCGCCGACCGCCATGCGCACGAACAGGAAGGAGCCGCCCCAGATGGCGGCGAGCAGGACGAGGCGGCTGAGGTCGGCGCTGCGCATGTTCGTTTGCCTCGTACCGCTGTAGTTGGGGAGGAGGCGGGGGAAAAGTTCAGCGCGCACTTTACCGCCGATGTTGCGGGCACGCCACCCGCTTCTTGCGTGGTGCCCACGCCATTACGCGCCTCGCTTCGATGCCGGGCTGGCGCGTGTATCGGCAATTCCGGGGGATTGGCATGATTGTTGCGAGCAACGATGTTATGCCCTCAGGACCGGGCGCAGAGTTGGCAATCGGGGATGGCGATCGCCGGGCTTTGGTCACAGCTGGTGTAATTCCGACATTTGCTGGAACACAAGAACCAAGCGTCGGCGGAACCGCCTGCGCAACTGGCTGCAGGGGCAGCTCGTCAGCTTGATTTGATCAAGCCAGGGGAGATGGGATGGAAATTCTGTTGCCGGTGGCGCATCGTATAGCGCGCGTCAACTATGTTTCGAGAACCGCATCGTTCGCGTACTCGTTTCTGATCGTATGCGCGCTGCTGGCCGAGCGCGGCGTGGATCCGGCCACCGCGATCCTCGCGCTGCTGACGCTGCTCGCTTACCCGCACCTGGCCTATCTGCATGCGCGCATCGCGGTCGACTCCAAGCGCGCCGAGTTCAGGAACCTGAACGCCGACTCCGCGCTGATGGGCATGTGGATGGCGCAAATGCATTTCGCGCTCTGGCCCAGCTGCGGCGCGCTGTTGGCCATAAGCCTGAACAACGCCGTTTGTGGCGGTGGCAAGCGGTTTCTGATGGGTTTGCTCTGGTACGCGGCCGGGGCACTGATCTGGGGTGCGTTGGGCGGCTACCGGATCCAGCCGGCAACCGGAACGCTGGTGACGGCGCTTTGTTACTTCGGCATCGTCGCCTATGGCGTTTCCCTGGGCTTGTTCCTGCATGACCAGAATTCGCGCCTGCTGCGCACCCGCAGCGTGCTGCGCAGCAGCGAAGCGCAATTTCGCTTCATCGCCGAGCACGCCGGCGACCTGGTCGCGGTGCTCGATTCCAAAGGACGCTTCCGTTACGCCAGCCCCTCGCACCAGGCTTATTTTTCCGCCAAGGCTTATGCGGACGGAAGCGACTGGGTCGATCTTGTCCATCCCCACGACCGCGAGCGGGCAAAGGCGTTTCTGGCGGTCCTGCGCGGCGCCCAGCAAAGCGAGCGCACCAAGCTTTATCTGGTCCCCGGCAAGGGGGACATGCTGATTGCCGAATGTGACGGCAATCCGGTGCGCGACGAGTCCGGGGAATTGCAGATGATCGTGGTCGTGGCGCGCAACCTCAGCGCGCATGCGCGCGCCGACGTCGACTTGCGTCTTGCGGCGCGGGCTTACGACCGCCTGAGTGAGGCTATCCTGATCTGCGACGGCGCGGGCCGGATCGAATTCGTGAACAATGCCTATGCGCAATTGACCGGATACACCTCCGCTGAGCTCGCGGGGCGCAGCGTCGATGCATCCAGACAGGGGCTGTCGTCGGATTCACTGTTCAAGGAAATCCTGTGGACAGTCAGCCAGGATCAGACCTGGCAGGGGAAGTACATGGAACGTTGCAAAGACGGCACGGTGATCGCGCTTGCAGCGTGTGTTTTCCCGTTGCGGGATGAACATGGGACCGTGGTCCACGCCGTCTGGACCATTCACGACGAGGCCACGGTGCCCAAGCTCCAGCCGGTCTGAATCAGGCGCCGCTGCCGGCTTCGGCCGGATGTCTCGCGGCCCGATTCTTGCGCCGCCGCAGCAGCGGGATTACCCTCGCGCGCATGAAGCCGGATACGCTGCCCGCATTTCTCGCCGCTGCGCCCGGTGCGCTGCTGGACCGCGATCGGCCGCTCGCCTATGCGGCGCTTGCCTACGACAGCGCGCGCCTTGCACGCTCGCTGCGCGAACTCGGCGTTGGCGCAGGCGACCGGGTGGCCCTGTGGCTGCCGAATATCCCGGCCTGGCTGGCGCTGTTTTTCGCCTGCGCGCCGGCTGAGCGGCAGCGCTAGTCGAACACCGTTTGCGAATAATGCGCGGCGTCGACCAGCGCTTCGATGATGGTCGGGCCGTCCGCGGCGAGGGCTTTGCGCAGTTCGCGCTCCAGGTCCGCGGCGCTGTCGACCCCGACCGCGGGCACGCCGAAGTAATGCGCCGGCGGCGGCCGGTAAGCGCCGGGCGACACTTCGGTGCCGAAATGGGGCAGGTGCCGCCGCTCCTGCTTGAGCTTGATCAGCGACAGCCAGCGGTCGTCGAGGACGACGATCGGGATGGCAAGGCGCTCGCGCAGCGCGACCGCCACTTCCCCGCAGGTCATCTGGAAGCAGCCGTCGCCAAGCACGCATACCACCGGCAGTTCCGGGCGCGCGAGCTTGGCGGCGAGCGCCGCCGGAATGCCGAAACCCATCGACGACCAGCCGTTGGTGATGAGGAAGCTGCGCGGCGCGTGCGCGGTCCACTGGCTGCCGATCTGGTGGGTGTGCGCGCCCACATCGAAGGCGAGCACGCCCTCCCGCGGCAGCAGCTTGCGCACCACGTCTATCGCCTGGTGCGGCGCGAAGCCCTTGGTCTGCGGACGCAGCGCCGCCTGGAACGCGTCGCGATGCCGGCGCACGGCTTGCGCCGGCCATGCGTTGGATGCCGCGGGCAGCGCCCTCAGCCGCGCCAGCGCATCGTCCAGATCACCCAGAACCTGTTGCGCGATGTGCACGCTGGCATCGACGTCGGCGCTTCCGATGTCGACGTGCAGCACCGGCACCGCGCCGGCCCAGGCCTCGTATTCCACCTCGATGGTGTCGTAGCCGAGCCCGACGATGAGATCGGCGCCGCGGATAAACCCGCGCTGCAGTTGGCGCAGCGCGCGCTCGATGCAGCCGAGCGACAGCGGATGGTCCTCGTCGATCAGGCCCTTGGCCATCAGCGTCGTCGCGAACGGCATGCCGTGGTGCTCGATGAACGCGCGCAGCGCCTGCGGATCGCGCATGCGCATGGCATTCGCGCCGATCACGGCAATGGGGCGCCTGGCCGCGCGCAGCAATTCGCCGGCACGCGCGATCGCGACCGGCGCTGCCGCGGCCAGGGGAACCGGCTGCGCCGTCCGACACAATGGCTCGGTCGCTGGCGCGGGCGTCTCGGTGGCTGGCGCGAGCGTCTCGGTGACTGGCGCCAGCGCCACGTCCTCGGGCAGGTCCAGGTGCACCGGGCCCTGCGGTTCGGTCAGCGCGAGCTGCAGCGCCGCGTTCAGCGTCGCTGCGATCTCCCCGCGGCGCAGCCGGAACGAGCCCTTGGTGATGGGCTTGAACAGCGCCTGATGGTCGATCCACATCTGCAGCCGGCGGCCGAGTTGCGCCTCGTTCAGCGTGCAGGTGATCGCAAGCAGCGGCGAGCGGTCCAGCCAGGCGCTGCCCACGCCGGTGCTCAGATTGGTCGCGCCCGGGCCCAGGGTGGCGATGCACAGGCCGGGCACGCCGCTCATCCTGCCCGTGACATCCGCGGCGAACGCGGCCGAGCCCTCGTGTGCAGTAAGCACGAAGCGCATGCCGCCCGCGCGCATCGCATCCATCAGCGGCAGCACATTGCCGCTGGGCACGCCGAATCCATGCCGGACGCCGGCGGCTTTGAGTACGGCGACGATCAGATCGGCGTTGCTGCCGGCCGCCTGGCGGCCGGTGCGCTCAAGTGCCATAACGCACTGGCGAATTGAATTGCTTGAACGCGGCGAGCGCGCTGTAGCAGGCGAGCATGGCGGTCTTGGGGTTGTCGGGGAAAGGCACGCTTTCGAACTTGATGCTGATGGTCCCGGTCTTGCCGCGGATGTTGATGTAGTGCGTGTTGTAGAGCAGCGCCGGGTCGGCGACCACTTTGAGCTGCGTGCGGTCGAAGCCGATGCCGGCCATGGCCAGCGCCGCGGCGATGTTCACGTTGGCGGGGAAGTAGGGCACGCCGGCGCGCGCGCTGCCCTCGAACAGCGTCACCGGGCCGGTGAGATGGTCGAGGTTGAGTTTCATTTTTTCGACGTAGGGAATCCCCTTCCACGCCGCCGGCGGCTTGGTCACCGCGATCTCGACCGTATCGGCGCCGGCCAGGCACGCGGCCTTGAGCGCGTCCAGGCCGCCGATGCCGCCAGAGGGCACGTACAGCAGCGCCTTGTGTTTGGCCGCCGCAGCTTCGAGGCGCGCGCGCAGCGCGTCGTCGCAAAGCGCGCCGCCCGAGAGGATGATCACCGGGATGCCGTGCTCGAGCAGCGGCCGCGCGAATTCGCGCACTGCGTCGTGCGAGGCCGCTTCGATCACCACCTCGGGGCGCTCGGCCAGCAGCGCGTCGAGATCCGTGACGAACCTTACCCGGTACTGCTCGGCCAGGGGCTTGCCGCGCGAGGCCGGGCTGCGGCCCTGAATCGCCACCACGCGCGCCTCGCCCATGTCGCCGCGCGCAATGTGTTCGAGAAACAGGCGGGCGATGACCCCGCCGCCGATGATGCCGATGCGCATGCCTGCGGTCCTCTTGAGCAGGGGCAGATTCTGCCACACATTGGCCGCACGGCGTTCGCGGCCGGCTCTGCGCCGGTGGCGCCGGCCGCAGCCACTACTGGTGGCTGTAGAGGTAGCCGCCGATTACGGCGCTGAGTATGGCGACCGGGATGATGATGTCATTGATGGGCGCAGCTTGCGCATAGTACGGGCGTTCGACGTGAACCGGCTGGGCATAGTACACCGGGCGCTCGACGCGAACCTGCCGCTGTCCCACTAGCGCGCGCTGGCGGTCCCAGCCGCGCTGATAGCCGCGATTGTCGTCACGGCCAGACGCCGCGTAGTATTGATGCTGGCGCTGGTAATCGCGCTCGCCTCCTCGCCCGGGGTCGGCAAACGCGGGCGCCGTTGCGGCGAGCAGGGCGCACGCACTCAGGATGGATATCAGTTTCTTCGTGGTGTTCATGGCTTCGTCCTTTCAGGGATGTGCGTGCAGAACAGGATCGGCACGCAAACCCAGTCTCCGCCATTGAACGCGCGCAGTGCGTAAGCAATTGTGAGCAGATGCTACGCGTGTTACGCGTCAGGCACGCGCAGCACGATCTTGCCCAGATGCGCGTTCGATTCCATGTAGGCTTTGGCCGCTGGCAGTTCGTCGAAGGCGTAGACGCGGTCCAGCAGCGGCGTGATGCGGCCGTCGGCGATCGCCGGCAGGATGTCGGCGACGAAGCCGCGCGCGGATTGCGCGCGCTGCTCGGCGCTGCGCAGCTTGTTGGATACGCCGAACAGCACCAGGCGTTTCGAATGCAGCGCTTCTATGTCGATTTCGGCCCTGAGCACGCCGTCGAGGTAGCCCACGGTGGCAAGCCGACCCTGGAAGGCGAGCGCGCGCACGCATTCGGCAAACACCGAGCCGCCGACGTTGTTGACGATGAGGTTCGCGCCCTTGCCGTCCGTCGCCTGCATGACTGCATCGCAAAAGTCCGCGGCGCGCGTGCGTATGCCGAGGTCCAGCCCCGCGGCCTTAAGTTTCTCCAGCTTGTCTGCCGAGCCCGAGGTGCCGATCACTTTCGCGCCCAGCGCTTTGGCGGTCTGCAGCGCCGCGACGCCCACGCCGGAGGAAATGCCGGTCACCGCCAGCCATTCGCCGGCGGCGAGCTTGCCCTGCGCGATCAGCATGTCGTGCACCACCATGAAGGTAAGCGGGATGCCGGCCGCCGCTTCCCACGACAGGCGCTGCGGGATAGCGACTGCCTCGCGCGCGTCCATCAGCGCATAGTCGGCGAACGCGCCGGGGCAGCGCCCCATGACGCGGTCTCCCGCAGTGAAGCCGGCGACGCCGCTGCCGAGTTTGACCACCTCGCCTGCGCCCTCGCCGCCCGCCGCTTTGGCCGCGCCCGCTTTGCTCAGGCCGTGGCCAGCGATGAACTCGCCGCGGTTGAGTCCGGCGGCGCGCACGCGCAATAGCAACTGCCCCGGGCCGGGTTCGGGCGGCGGCACATCGCGCCGCTCGAGCGTGGTGCCTTCGGCGCCCGCTTGAATCCAGTATGACCGCATGAATGCTCCTTCTGTGTTTTATGCCGCTACCGGCCCGGGCACGGCACACCGGCATGGTAACGCAAGCGCCGGCGCGGGCGCATTTCCGGGCGAAGCTTGCCCGCGGTCAAGCACGCGCGGACGCGCTTCGCCTATCATTGGCGTCTGCCAGGGGAGAACAGCATGGTTGACATAGGCGCACTGCGCCCCGGATTGAAAGGCTCCGCCGAACTGGTGGTGGGGGAAGAGCATACCGCGCCCAAAGTGGGCAGCGGCCGCGTGCATGTGTTGGCAACGCCGGTAATGATCAATCTGATCGAGGCCGCGGCGCTGG
>JAAOZY010000431.1 GCA_012274205.1 Betaproteobacteria bacterium | reverse complement strand
CTTCGGTCGTGACCTGCATCGACGGCTATGAAATGGCCAAGCAGGGCCGGGCCGGTCCTGCGCTGGGCATCGCCGCAATCGGCTCCTTCATCGCCGGCACCTTCGGACTGGTCGGTTTGACCATGATGGCGCCACCGCTGGCCGAGGCCGCGCTCAAGTTCGGGCCACCGGAATATTTTTCGCTGACCATACTCGGCCTGCTGCTGGCCACCTACCTGACCGGCGATTCGCCGCTCAAGGGCCTGACCATGGCGATCCTCGGCCTGATTCTGGGTTGCATCGGCCTCGATCCGCTGTCCGGTGCGGTTCGCTTTGATTTCGGCATCGTCGACCTGCAGAGCAATATCGATTTCGTGACCCTGGCGATGGGCTTGTTCGGCGTCGGCGAGATCCTGTACAGCCTGGAGTCGTCCGAGACCGCAGGCATCCTGACCACTAAAATCAAGAACGTGTTTCCGACCATGGTCGACCTCGCGCGCAGCGGCTGGGCCATGGTGCGAGGGAGCCTGATCGGCTTTTTTGTCGGCATTCTCCCGGGCGGCGGCGCGGTCCTGTCCTCGCTCATTTCCTATGCGGTGGAAAAGAAAGTTTCCAAACACCCGGAAGAGTTCGGCCACGGCGCGATCGAAGGCGTGGCCGGCCCCGAGTCCGCCAACAACGCGGCGGCTTCGTCCTCGTTCATCCCGCTGCTTACGCTGGGCATTCCCGGGAACGCTTCCACGGCGATGATTTTCGCGGCGCTGCTCATCCACGGCATCACGCCGGGGCCGTTCCTGCTGATCGAGCACGCGGATGTGTTCTGGGGCGTGGTGGCGTCGATGTATATCGGCAACGTAATGCTGCTGGTGCTGAATCTGCCACTCGTCGGCATCTGGGTGCAACTGCTGCGCGTGCCCTACGCATTCATGGCACCCCTGATCATGGTGCTCACCCTGGTCGGCGTCTACAGCGTAAATAACAGCGTGTTCGACATCTGGATGATGCTGATCATGGGGGTGTTCGGTTACCTTGCGCGCAAACTGAAATTCGATCTGGGGCCACTGCTGCTGGCCTTTGTGCTCGGTCCGATCATGGAGCGCTCGCTGCGCCAGGCCCTGCTCATGAGCAACGGCAAAATTGGAATATTTTTCACCCACCCGATTTCCGGCGCCTTGCTGGGTATCGCGATCGCGTTTGTGATTTACAACATTCTGGCAGCGCGCAAGAAAAAGAATGCGTGAAGCTTGAGTTTTGGCAAAGGCAGCCCGGATTGCGCGGGCGACACTCTTCGTTCAGGGGCACGGACCACGCGCGCCAAACCTGGATGGACTTTTTTAATGCAGAAAGGAGACTGTTATGTATAAGAGAATCTCGGCGGCGCTGATCGCGGCCTTCGCCGTTCTTGCCGCGGCGACGGGCGCCGTGGCGGCGTATCCGGAAAAGCCGATCCAGCTCATCGTGCCTTATGGCGCCGGCGGCTCGACCGACGTGCTGGCGCGCGCGCTCGCCCAGGTAGCACCGAAATATTTCTCGCAGCCGCTGGTCGTAGTCAACAAGCCCGGCGGTGGGGCCATACCGGGCCGGGTGGACGTCGCGCGCTCCAAAGCGGACGGCTATACGCTGCTCTTCGGTTGGGGCTCGGGCGAAGACCTCGTCGTGCCGCACCAGCGGCCGCTGCCCTATGACCTGTTCAAGGACTTCGAGACGGTGTGCCGGATTTCAGTGCATTCCATCGTGCTTGCCGTGCCGGCCGCGTCGCCCTACAAGACGCTGGCCGACCTGGTCAAGGCGGGGAAGAGCAAGGAATACCTCACCGCTTCCGTTTCGACCAAAGGCGCCTCGGTGGACATCACCTTCCTGCTGTTCGCCAAAGCCGCCGGCATCAAGGTGACGACGATACCCGGGTCCGGCGGATCGGATGCCATTACCAAACTGGTGGGCGGCCACGTCGACTTCGGCGGTGGCCATCCGAGCGAGGTCCTGCCGCACATCAAGGCCGGCCGGCTGCGCGCGCTGGCCGTTGCCCTGGAGCAACGCGATACGTCGATTCCCGACGTGCCGACTTTCCGGGAAGCGGGCTATGACGTGGTAACTGCCGGTTCGGTCAAAGGCGTGGCGGTTCCCAAAGGCACGCCGAAAGAGGTCATCGCCTACCTGGAGAAGAAGTTCAAGGAAGTTACCGAGGACCCCGAATTCCACAAGATCATGAAGGACATCGGCCAACCGGTGAATTATCAGGGCGCCGAGGAATACAAGGTCTGGTTCAAGCAGGCTTACGACCAATTCGGCTCGCTCTACAAGTCGCTTGGCATAGAGACGAAGTAGCGCTTACGCAGCGACCGGCGAAGAGTCGCCGGTCGCGCTGTTTCTTGATCTGACCCGACGCATCGCACCGGCCCCGGTGGGGCTGCGCGACTGGCGTGCCGTCTGTCAGCTTTCCCAGGTCTTTGACTGAATCCCATGTCCGACAATTCGACACCCCGCATTACCGGCTTTCGCGTGATTCCCATCGCCGGGCGCGACAGCATGCTGCTGAATCTGAGCGGCGCCCACGGCCCCTTCTTCACGCGCAATCTGCTGATCCTCGGCGACAGCGCTGGCCGCACCGGCGTGGGCGAGGTGCCCGGCGGTGAAAAGATTCGCCAGACACTCGAAGATGCACGCGGCCTGGTCGTCGGCCGGCAGATTGGCGAGCACAGGCAACTGCTGCAGCAAGTGCAGCAACAGTTCGCCGACCGCGACGCCGGCGGGCGCGGGCTGCAGACTTTCGATCTGCGCACGACTATCCATGCCATGACGGCCGTCGAGTCCGCGCTGCTCGACCTGCTCGGCCAGTACCTTGAAGTGCCGGTCGCGGCCCTGCTCGGCGAAGGCCAGCAGCGCGACGCGGTCGAAGTGCTGGGCTACCTCTTTTTTGTCGGTGACCGCGGCAACACCGACCTGGCCTACGCCAGCGAGCCGGAAGCTGAAAATGCCTGGTTCCGGCTGCGCCATGAACAGGCGCTGACTCCGGAGTCGATCGTGCGTCAGGCAGAGGCAGCGCATGAACACTATGGCTTCAATGATTTCAAGCTGAAGGGCGGCGTGCTTCGTGGCGAAGACGAGATCGAAGCCATGATTGCGCTGCACCAGCGCTTTCCGCACGCGCGCGTGACCGTGGACCCGAACGGCGCCTGGCTGCTGCAAGACGCCATCCGGCTGATGCGCGACATGCGCCCGGTCCTTGCCTATGCGGAAGACCCGTGCGGCGCCGAAGGCGGTTTTTCCGGCCGCGAGGTGATGGCCGAGTTCCGCCGCGCCACCGGCCTGCCGACCGCGACCAATATGATCGCGACCGACTGGCGGCAACTGAGCCACGCGCTCGCGCTGCAGTCGGTCGACATCCCGCTTGCCGATCCGCATTTCTGGACCATGGCGGGCTCGGTGCGCGTCGCGCAGACCTGTCGCGACTGGGGCCTCACCTGGGGCTCGCATTCGAACAATCATTTCGACGTATCGCTGGCCATGGTTACCCATGCAGCCGCCGCCGCGCCGGGGCGCGTCACGGCGATCGACACCCACTGGATCTGGCAGGATGGGCAGCGCCTCACCCGGGAGCCGCTGCTCATCCGGGACGGGCTGATACAGGTGCCGAAAAAGCCGGGCCTGGGCATAGAACTCGACATGGCCGAGGTCGACAAGGCACACCAGCTCTACCGGCAGCACGGCCTGGGCGCGCGCGACGACGCAGCGGCCATGCAATACCTGATCCCGGGCTGGAAGTTCAATCCCAAGCGCCCCGCGCTTGATCGTTAATTGGAAAGCATCCAAGGAAAGGAGCGCAAATGAATATCGGATTTATCGGCCTTGGCATCATGGGTGCGCCGATGGCGCAGCATCTCATCGACGCCGGGCATCAGTTGTTCGTCTACGACATAGGCAAACTGCCTGACGCTATCGCCGCATCCTCGGCAAACGCCGTCGCAAGCGCCGAAGAGGCGGCGCGCAAGGGCGAGGTCATCATCATCATGGTGCCGGACACGCCCGACGTGGAACAGGTGCTGTTCGGCAACAACGGCGTCGCTGCCGGCCTGCAGGGCGCCGGCAAAGGCAAGGTGGTGGTCGACATGAGTTCGATCTCGCCCATCGCGACCAAGGCCTTCGCGCAGAAGATCAACGCGCTTGGCGCGGATTACATCGACGCGCCGGTGTCGGGCGGCGAAGTCGGCGCCAAGGCGGCCTCGCTCACCATCATGTGCGGCGGCCCGCAGGCGGCGTTCGAGAAAGTGCGTCCGCTGTTCGAGAAAATGGGCAAGAACATCACCCTCGTCGGCGGAAACGGCGACGGGCAGACCACCAAGGTCGCGAACCAGATCATCGTCGCGCTCACCATCGCCGCGGTGGGCGAAGCGCTGCTGTTCGCAAGCAAGGCCGGCGCCGATCCGGCCAAAGTGCGCCAGGCGCTGATGGGCGGATTCGCCTCCAGCCGCATTCTGGAGCTGCACGGCGAGCGCATGATCAAGCGCACTTTCAAGCCCGGCTTCCGCATCCGGCTGCACCAGAAAGACCTGGGCCTCGCGCTGCAGGGCGCGCGCGAACTCGGGCTGGCGCTGCCGCAGACGGCTGGCGCGGCGCAACTGATGCAGGCCTGCGCTGCCAACGGCATGGCCGACCT
>JAAOZY010000067.1 GCA_012274205.1 Betaproteobacteria bacterium | reverse complement strand
GCGCGCAGCCAGCATGAAATTGTTTACCCAGGCGCCGCAGTCGAGCACGCCGTACACGCCCAGCGCCTCGTCGGTGGTGACGATCATCGCGTGCGGCGCGCCGAACAGGCGGTAGTTCTCCATCGTCTGGCGCGCCGAGGCTTCGCGGTCGCCGCGCGCGATGCCCACGCTTTCGTACAGCTGGAAGCCGCACTCGCGCCGGCGCTCGAGGTAGACGCCGCGGTATTCACGCGGGAAGGCAAAGTCGGGCGCCGGCTGGTGTGCGCCGGCATAGTCGCAGATCGCCTTGCGGAAGCGCTCGGTGCCGGCGCCGCGCGTGATCACCACTTTCCATGGCTGCGAGTTGCACCACGAGGGCGTGCGCTGCGCGATTTCCAGCATGCGCATGATGGTGGCGGTATCGACCTGCTGTGGCAGGAAGGCGCGGCAGCTGTAGCGATCCTTGAGCAGACGCTCGAACGCGCCGGATGCCGTGGTGGAAGCTTCTGCAGCCATGGATTCTCCTTAGAGCCTATTTCAAAACGAGGGGATACCTCCCCTCGTATTCCCCTAAATCAGGGGCCATTTCGGTAATTCTGAAATGGCCTCTTAATTGCCTGTCAGGCAATCGGCCGCAAAGGCACGCCCCTATTGCCATTTAGCCGTTCCCGGCCGTGATTGCGGACGCCTCAACTGCTGTCGGAGTCCGCTTTCGCTTCGATCTCGAAGCGCCACGCCGGCGCGGCATCGACCACCCAGCCGCCGGTCGGCGGCGCGAAGTGGGTGCCGAGAACCAGCACCGGGCGGTTGCAATAGCGCGCGAGGAAGTCGCGCCGCGTGCGCCGCGCGGCGGCCGCATCGACGTCGAAGTTATTGGCGAGATCGGGCTCCGCGCATTGCAGCGGATGGTGCATCAGGTCGCCGGTGATCACCGCCTCCTCGCCGCGCGAGGAGATGCGCACGCTCACGTGGCCCGGCGTGTGCCCCGGCGTCGGCTCCAGCCGCACCTCGGGCGTCAGCACCTGGTCCATGGCCACGAGTTCGGCCAGGCCGGCATCGACGATCGGGCGCACCGAGTCGCCGATGACGTCGCCGTCGCGGTGCTCGGCGGCTTCGGATTCCCAGTGCTCCCATTCCCTGCGCCCGAACAGATAGCGCGCATTCCGAAACGTCGGCACCCATCTGCCTTCCGCGAGGCGCGTGTTCCAGCCCACGTGATCGACGTGCAGGTGGGTGCACAGGACGGTGTCGATCGAATCGGGCGGGAAGCCCGCCTCGGCCAAATGCTCGAGAAACGGCCCCTGCAGCATGCTCCAGGCCTTGATCGCGCGCGCCTTGTCGTTGCCGACGCAGGTGTCGACGATGATGCGCCGCTTCCCCGACTCGATGACGAAGCTGTGGATCGAGCCGTACAGTCGCCCGTCCGCATGCGCGAAATGCGGCCGCAGCCAGGCGTGGCGCTGCACCAGTTCCGGCGAGGACGCGGGAAACATGAACGTGGATGGAAACGGCTCGCCGCCGAGTTCGGCCACGCGCGTGATTTTCACGTCGCCGATCTGCCAGCGCAGGAACTTGGCGTCGGCCATGTCGCAGGTCCCTCTTACGCAGGCTGCAGCCAGCCGATAATGCCCGCGCGCAGGCGCGCGAGCAGGCGATCCCAGGCGTTCGGGTTCTGCACCACTTCGGCGCGGTAGAACGAAGGACACAGGATCGCGGCATGCGCGACTTCGCCGCACAGGCCGCAGCCGACGCAAGAGTGGTTTACGTGCGCCACCGGATCGACTTTGAGCGGGTCCGATGAGGGCGCGACGGTGAGCGAGGGGCAGCCCGACAGGCGTATGCAGGAATGGTCGCCCGAGCAGGTCTCGTCATCGACGCCGAAGCGCGTGCGCAGCACGCGCGCACCCGAGCCGAGCAGCCGCGCGAGCACGGGCCGGATGCGGCGCTGGCGCTCCAGCTGGCATTCGCCTTCGGCGACGATGACTTTGAGTCCGGCCTCGTCGGTGGTGAAGGCTTCGCGCAGGGTGTTCACCATATCGTCGACGCGATAGGTGTAGACGTTGCGCAGCCATTTAACGCCGGCGCCGCGCAGCGTGTTTTCGATGGTGTGCTCGCTGCGCACCGGGCTTCGCTCCTGCGCCAGCTCTTCGCTGCTGCCGGGCGAGGACACCAGGTCCTGGGTGCCGGTGGCGGAGGTGTAGCCGTTCTTCATGATCAGCAGCACCTTGTCGCCGCCGTTCAGCTGGTTCGAAGCGACGCCGGAGAGAAAGCCGTTGTGCCAGAAGCCGCCGTCGCCCATGATCGCCATCGAGCGCCCGGCCAGCATGGGTGCGACGCCGGCGCTGCTGGCGAGGCTCATGCCGTAGCCGAGTATCGAGTTGCCCAGGGAAAACGGCGCGAAGGTGGCGAAGGAGTGGCAGCCGATGTCGGCGGAAATATGGCGCTTGCCGATTTCGCGCTCGACCAGTTTGATCGCGGCGAACACCGGGCGCTCGGGGCAGCCGACGCAGAAATTCGGCGGTCGCGGCGGCAGCGGCGCGCCGAGCAGCTCGGC
>JAAOZY010000430.1 GCA_012274205.1 Betaproteobacteria bacterium | reverse complement strand
TACCAGGGCGCAGACCAGCTGCGGCAATACGGCGCCAACATTTTCGTCGTCGATCTCGTCGGCTTGTCGATGCTGCGCGGGTTCGCGCCCCTGATCACCGCCATCATTGTCGCCGGGCGCTCGGGCTCGGCCTACGCCGCCCAGATCGGCACCATGTCCGTGAGCGAGGAAATCGACGCCATGCGCACTCTCGGGATTGCGCCGCCGGACGTGCTGGTGTTGCCCAAAGTCCTTGCGCTGCTGATCGCACTGCCCTTGCTGACGGTATTTGCGGACCTGCTCGGGGTGTTTGGCGGCATGATCATGGCCCGCGCGCAGCTCGGTGTCGGATTCGGCGAGTTTCTCGAACGTTTCGCCACGGCGGTGAGCATGACCTCCTACCTGATCGGTATCTGCAAAGCGCCGGTGTTTGCCGCGATCATCGCGGTGGTTGGCTGTTTCCAGGGCTTTCGCGCCATAGGCGGCGCCGACAGCGTCGGCCGCCAGACCACGCGCAGCGTGGTGCAGTCGATTTTTCTCGTAATCGTCGCCGATGCGCTGTTTTCGGTCGCCTTCAGCGCGCTGGGCCTCTGACATGCAATCCGCGGTGCATGACGACGACAGTGTCATCCAGATTCAGCGGGTGTCGACGCGCTTTGGCGAACATGTGGTGCACGACGCAATCGAGTTCGATGTGCGCCGCGCGGAAATATTCGCGCTGGTCGGCGGATCCGGGTCGGGCAAATCGACGCTGCTGCGCGAAATGATCCTGCTGCGGCGCCCCGATTCGGGCTCGATCCGCGTGCTCGGCGTCGATCTGCAGACCGCCGGGGACGAGGAAACGCTCGCGTTGCGCCGGCGCTGGGGCGTGATGTTCCAGAAGGGCGGCTTGTTCGGCGCGCTCACGGTAATTGAAAATATCGGCCTGGCGCTGCGCGAACACACCGAACTGGAAGACGGCCTGATCGATGAAATCGCCGCCTCCAAGCTGGCCCTGACCGGACTTGCGCCCGAGGTTGGTTCCCAGTATCCGTCCGAACTCAGCGGCGGCATGATGAAGCGCGCATCGCTTGCCCGCGCCCTCGCGCTCGACCCTGAGCTGCTGTTTCTGGACGAGCCGACGGCCGGACTCGATCCCGACAGCGCCGGCGGCGTGGACGAGCTCGTGCGCCGGCTGCGCGACCTGTTCGGCCTGACCATCGTCATGATCACGCACGACCTCGACCTGCTGTGGCAGGTCGCCGACCGCGTCGCCGTGCTCGCCCAGGGCAAGGTGCAGGGCATCGGCTCGATGTCCGAGCTCGCGCACATGGATCATCCCGCCATCCGCCAATTCTTCGACGGCCCGCGCGCCAGGGCGGCGCAGGAAGCACAGCGGCCGGACGCGCAAACCGACAGCGGGAACCGGAGGACGCCATCGAAACCAAAGTGAACTATCCGATCGTCGGGCTGTTCGTGCTGGTCCTCGGCGCGGCGCTGATCGTGGTTGCGCTCTGGCTCGCTTCAGGCGGGACCCTGCAGAAGAAATTCGACCTGTATCTCGCCGTAGAAGACGAGTCGGTGGCCGGGCTCAACCTGAACGCGCCGGTCAAGTACAGCGGCGTCGATGTGGGCAAAGTGCAGGAAATCGCGCTCGACCCGGGCAATCCGAAGCGGGTGAACCTGCTGTTTGCGATCGAGCGCGGCACGCCGATCAAAACGGACACCGTGGCGGTGCTGAAAACGCAGGGCCTGACCGGGATCGCCTATGTCGAACTCAGCGGCGGCGACGCGGACGCGCCCTTGCTGCGCGCCACTGCCGGCAGCGGCTATCCGGTGATCCGCACCAAACCCTCGCTCAGCGCGCGGCTGGAGAACGTGCTCACCAGCGTGCTGGCCAAGCTGGACAGCACCTCGAGCAATATCAATGCCATGCTCAGCAACGAGAACCGGGCGGCGTTTACCAGCGCGCTCGCCGACATTGCCACCGTGGCGCGCACCATCGCCGCGCGCAAGGACACCATCGACGCCGGCATAAGCAACGCCGGCCGCACGCTTGACAAGAGTTCACGCGCAGCGGCGCAGATCGGCCCGGTGATCGAGCGTATCGGGCGCAGCGCCGACGCGATCGAGAAAATGGGCAACGAGGTCGCGCGCACCAGCGCCGGCGCCGGCAAGACCGTCAATTCAGTCGGTGCAGACGTAAAGCGCTTCACCGCGGAAACGCTGCCGGAACTGGAGCGCCTGCTGGGCGAACTGAGCGTGCTGACAAACTCGCTGCGCCGGCTGAGCGAGCAGACCGAGCGCGATCCGCGCGGCTTGCTGTTCGGGCGCAAACCGGTCGCGGACGGCCCGGGCGAATCGACTACGGTAAGGGAGAAAAAATGATGATCATGCCTGTCGCGCGCCTGCTGCGCCTGTCTGGCGCCGCCATCCTGGTAATGGTGGCCGGCGCATGCAGCGCACTGCGCCCTGCGGCTACGCCGAGTCCTTCGTTCTATGCGCTCCAGGGCGCACCCGCGGCAGCCGGTAGGGCAGCGGCGCCCGCGCCGTCCACGGCACCGACGCTGATCGTCAATCCGCCGCATGCAGCCGCCGGCTTTGACAGCCCGCACATCATGTATGTGCGCGAGGCCCACAAACTCGAATATTTCGCGCACAGCGAATGGGTGGACACGCCGGCGCGCATGCTTGCGCCGCTGCTCGTCGCCGCAATCGAAACCAGCGGCGCGTTCCGCGCCGCGGTGCTGACCCCCAGCGCCGCGGCCGGCGAGCTGCGCCTCGATACCGAAATCGTCCGCCTGCAGCAGGAGTTCGGCAGCCCGCCCAGCCGCGTGCGCTTCACGCTGCGCGCCTACCTCGTCGAAGACAAGACCCGGCGCGTGCTCGCATGGCGCGAGTTCGAGGCTGCCGTTCCGGCCGCGAGCGACGACCCCTATGGCGGCGTGGTCGCGGCCAATCGTGCGGTGCAGACCGTCCTCGAAGACCTTGCTGCATTCTGTGCCGGCGCGGCACGCGGCTGGCGCAGTGACTGATCGCGTTTTGTTTCGACCTACCCGTTTTACCCCATTTGGAGACAGGCACACATGAATCCCGCGAAACTCATAGGCATCATCCTGATCGTTGCTGGAGCCTTGGGCCTGGCCTACGGCGGCTTCAGCTATACGAAGCAGACCACTGGCATGAAGCTCGGTCCGATAGAACTCAAGGTCGAGGAAAAGAAAAACGTGGATGTGCCGCTGATCGTCAGCGCCGCGGCCGTCGCGCTCGGCATATTCCTGCTCGTCGGCGTGGGGCGCAAGTAAGGCACTAGGACAGCGACCTGTTTCGGGTTGACCTATTGGGCTGACCCTGACCGCGCCGTCAGTGCCAGTCGAAGTTGCCGAACCCGTCCTGGCCGAGGTAGGTGTAGAAGATGCCGATCGTCGCTCGCGCCTGCGTTCTGGTACCCAGATCGGGAAAGTAGGCATCGCGGCGGTTTCCGAGATACTTGATCGTCAGCGCATGCTGGCGCTTGATGCGCAGCGTATAGGACGCGTCCACGCGGACAATATTGTCCCGTCCGCCGCGGTTGGCGGCGATGTTGCTGACAAAGTATTCGCGCGCGGTCAGATCGAGCGAGCTGCGCTCGCCGAATACCATGCGCAGCGCGAGCAGGGCTTGCGGTGCGAGGCCGTAGTGGTATTCGAGTTCTGAGGCGTCCGGGCGCGTCGTGCCGACCGCCGTGTAGCCGACGCCGGCGAGCGCCGTGCCCTGCAGCGCGATCGCTTCGGACAGCCGCCACTGCGCAGTCGTTCCGAGCGAGAGCGCCGTGCTCGATACGCGGAAGATTTGCGGCGCAATGTAATCGTAGCTGCCGTACAGCCCCCAAACGCCCCGGTATTGCCTGCCGGCCTCGTAATCCTTTCCGAGCAGCAGTCCGTGCGTCATCAGGTTCTCGAAACCGTTGGCGCTGGAGGCGGTGGCCTGCAGGTTGAAATAGTCAAACGGCCGCGAATAGGTATAGCCGGGCTTTCCCGGCAGTCCGTAGTCGATGGAGAAATCCGCGAGCGCTTCGTTGCGCTTGAGCTGCGTGGTCGACGTGCCCTGGGTGTTCTTCGCGGTGCCGCTGAAACCCAGCTGCAACCGGCTGTAGTAGGCCGGATCGTGGCTTGCGAAAATCGTGTCCAGCCGGTCGCGAAGAAAACGGCGATTGAATCCGTTCGACGGCGAAATTGCCGCCGCGCCAATCTCGCGCAATACCGGATGTGCGCCGTTGCCGTGCTCGAGTACCAGATTGGACAGTCGAAACAGCGCCTCTCCGAGAAAGCTCCCGCCTATGCCGGTATTGATTTGATCGTTTCTGGAAGGCGGGACCCTTTCCCCGGCGATCTCCCAGAGTGCGCTGCCGGCGAAGGTGTACGGCAGCGCCTCCCAGTAGCTGAGCCCCGCTGACCGCGCGAACCCGTGATAGATGGATCCCGCATACGGATGCCCCAGCTGGTTGGTGCGGAAGGGATCCTCATCGACGACCCAACTGCTGCGCAGGTTGCGGCTCACCGTCGACAAGCTGCTCTTGTAGTCGCCGCTCGCGTCGCCCCGGTTGGCCAGGTTCAGCATCGCCTCGAAGCCGAGGATTTCAGCCGCCGGAATGGAATAGCTCTTGCGCGCCGCGGAGTCCGCCGAAAAATCGCGCCTGGGCCTGTCGGAATCGTCCGGCACCGCTTCGCTCGCGAGCCTTGCCCACGAGTCCGGTCGCCCGGTGAGGGCGGGCTCCGCGGCGATTGCGGCACCCGCCGCGGCAAAACCCAGCGCAAACGCAAGGCCGCGCAGCGCAGTCCGGCACAGCGGAGCGCACCGAAAGTCGCTCGTTCCAGCCACAGGATCGAAGGAAGGGAGATGCACCTGCCAATTCTGCGTGATGGCTAAGGCGAACACCGTGCGCCAGCGCACACAGCCCGGGCGAATTCAGTCCGGCGCGGGAACATATCAACCGTCCCCAGGGGAGCACCGAGGGAGGCATCCCCTCGTTTTGAAATAAGCTCTAAAGCAGGCGCCCCCACACGCGCGCCATCCATTCCTTGAAGCGGAACTTCAGCGGCCGGTGCTCCCAGCTGTCCGGATCGATCTCCTGCGAGGCGGCGAGATCGGCGTCGAACATGGCCTGCATTTTCTGGCCGAATTCGCGCCCGATGATGACCGCGTTGATCTCGTCGTTATCGAGGAAACTGCGCCAGTCCAGGTTGGTCGAGCCCACGGTGGACCAGACGCCGTCGATGAGCGCGGTCTTGGAGTGCAGCAGCGCGCCGCCCCGTTCGTAGATCTTGACGCCGCCCCGGAGCAGCTCCGAATAATGCGCGCGCCCGGCCTGAAACACGACTTCCGAGTCCGAGTGGCTGGGCAGTATCAGTTTCACGTCGACACCGCGCGCAGCGGCATCGGTGAGCGCCTTCAGCAGCTGCGGATCGGGAACGAAGTAGGCGTTGGTCAGGTACACCTGCTTCTCCGCATTGCCGATGGCCGATATCAGCGTCAGATACATCAGGCTGTAGGGATCGTCGGGCGTGCTGCCGATGGCGCGCACTATTTCATTGCCCTGGGGCTTCAACTCGGGAAAATAGTCCCTCTGGGCCAGCGGCTTGCCGTGCTGCTTTTCCCAGGTTTGCATGAACAGCTTCTGCAGTTCGCCCACGACGGGACCCTCGAGCTGCAGGTCGGTATCGCGCCATGCGATATTGTTGTCGGCCGCATTGCCGCCGCGCCGGGCGGTCGATCCGGAGGAATAGACGTTGCTGATGTTGATTCCGCCGATGAACGCGGTCTTACCGTCGACTATCAGCAGTTTGCGGTGATCGCGGTTGTTGATCAGCCACGGCGTCTTGCTGGCCAGCGGGTTGATCGGATTGAATTCCAGCAGCGCCACCCCGCCTTGCGCCAGGCGCTCGAAGTAGGCCTTGGGCGCATTGACGCTGCCAAAGCTGTCGCGGATGAGGTTGACCTGGACGCCGCGGCTTTGCTGCTGCAGCAGCAGATCGGCGAACTGCCGCCCTATCTCATCGTCTTCGATGATGTAGGACTCGATGTTGATATGGTCTTGCGCTTTGCGGATGGCGGCGAACATGGCCGGGTAGGTGGCTGCGCCGTCCTGCAGCAGCTCTACCTTGTTTCCGAGGATGAGCGGGCTGCCGACGATCGCCTGTTCCAGCGCAATCTGCTTTTCCAGAATATCGATGTCGCCCGATTTGCGCTTGAGCTGCGCCAGCACGGCGGCGCTTTTTCGCGCGGAGATCGAGCCGCGTGCGTTTTCAAATCTGACCGTCTGGGCGGTATGCCGCGCCAGCAGAGCATCGGTGTCGGGGAGCGACGCACAGCCGGCGACGGCGAGCAGGCAAAGTGCCGATCCCATCGCACGCTTGACGGCATGCCCTGGCATTACAGCGCCGCCTGAACTATTCCGGGTCGCGCAGGCGCGCTCAGCAGCCGACACCCCGCTGCCGCCGCGCAAACCTGAGCCCGCGCCGGAATACTTAGTTCTTGGCAGGCGGGACGATTACCACGGTATCCCCGCCAGTCTTGCCGCGCGCACCAGTGGCGCCGGTATCCCCGGTGGAGCCCGTCGCCCCGGTGTAACCGGTCGAGCCGGTCGAGCCGGTCGAGCCGGTCGAACCGGTGGCGCCGGTGGCGCCTGAATCCCCAGTCGAGCCGGTGGCGCCGGTCGCGCCGGCGGGTCCCGGGACAGGAACCGTAACCACTGCAGCCGGCGTAACCACGGTCGGGCGGTCGCACGCACTCAAGCTGAGCGCCATCAATACTGCTGAAAACACTATCGAATATTTCATCATTCTTCCTTGGGTTTGTCCGGCCAAAACCGCTCACCTGGACAGATTCGCGGCTAGCCGGAACAGCACAGCGAGGGTACGCGCAATCCAGCGGCAGATCCGTTCGCTGGCGCGCATAGCCTGCGCTCCCGGCTGACCGCGCGCAGTGACCGGCCACCCGACTGTGGCCCTGCCTCGGAATTTTTCCGCTTGTGTGCGCTGGCGCACGGAATTCGCGCAAAAGTCCGGCAATACTGGCTCCGTACCCGCCCACTGCTTATCTCCTCCCTGAAGCCGATTGGCGGGTACGGCCCCCGGCTCATGCTCATGACCGGGGGCCTGTTTTTTTGTCCTGCGCATGCGGCAAGGCCCGCGCCTCCCGCACCAGTTGCCGGCAATCGCTGTCCTTGCCCGGCCCGGCGTCGATCAGTGGAATCAGCGCCAGCACCGGACTGGCGATGCCCAGCACGATCGCGCCGATCGCGCGCGCGGCCACGCGCCCCTTGTCAACCTGAACGTCGGGATTGGCAAAGCTGCCGCGCACGTAGATCGGGCTGCGCAGCGCAACGGGGCTGGTGTCTTTCGTATTCGGGTTGAGCGTCAGATCCAGTT
>JAAOZY010000429.1 GCA_012274205.1 Betaproteobacteria bacterium | reverse complement strand
CGTGCCCGCCCTGGAACATGCCGCAATCCACCAGAAAGCGCGCGTCCCCGGTTTCCACCAGGGTGCAGGATCCGGTAACTTCGCCGGCACCGCCGAGAAAGCTGAGTTTCATGCGCTGGAATCCTGGCGCTTGTTCGGCATCTTGTCCAGTCTGGGACAGGAATCCGCCGCGCGCTTGATCAATGTCAAGCGCCGCAGTACCGCGCTGCTTACGATGATGGCAGGAGACGAAATGGGGGCCGCGTGCCCCCGACTCCGGCCGCAAGCCCAGGCTATTTGCTGCCGGGCACTGAGCAAGGGCGCTCGCACCGTGAATGACGCGCTGATCACGTTCAGGGACGAACACCGCAAGCTGGCCGCGGTGCTGCAGACCCTGCGCGACCGGGTCGAGCAGCTGTGCGCAGGCGGCGGCCCTCCCGATTTCGGCGGCCTGCGCGACATGCTCTATTACCTCGATGCGTTTCCGGCGCGCCGTCACCATCCGATGGAGGAGCAATTGCTGTTCATGCCGCTGCGCGCGCGCGGCGGCGATGCCGATGCGGCCATAGCCGAGCTCGAGCGCGAACATGCGTGCGTGGCGGCGGCGATGGGCAGCCTGGAACAGGCGCTGCTGCGCTACGAGGCCGGCGGCGAGCGCGAGTTCGTTGCCTTTGCCACCGCCATGCAGGGATTCTGTGATTTCTATCTGCGCCACATGCACAAGGAGGAAACGCTGGCGCTGCCTCTGGCGGAAGAGCTGTTCGGCGAGGGCGACTGGGCGCGCATGGACGCGGCTTGCGCCGAGGCGCGCGAACTGCCCGGCGGCGCCGACGAGGAGCGTGAATTCGAGCAACTGTTTCGCCGCATCGTCGGCGGGGAGGCGCCGGCGCCCGCTGCGCTGCCTCCTTCGGCGCGGTCCTAGCGCCACCGGCGCCGTCGCCTGCGCAACGCACCGGGGGCCTGCGCCGGGCTTGCGCAACCGCGGCTGAATTGGGTTAAAGTTATGCGTGTGACCCTGCACCAGACAGGGTCCTCGGCGCGGTATGGATGGGGGCCGCGGCCCCGTTGCGTTTGGAGGGTGCTCATGTATGCGATCGTCTACAAGTCCGACGGCTTCCCGATCTGCGTCCAGGTCCCCGGCGTGGAGCCCGATCCTGTCGTTGTCTGGACGACCGAGAGCGCGGCCAAGTCTTTCATCGAGAGCAAGGGCGGGGCGGGCGATTTCGAGCCGGTTGCGGTAGATGACGGCAGTCTGGACGCCATCGCCAAGGCGATGGGCTGCCCCGTAGACCAAATTACGCTAGAGCCCTACCCCAGCTAGTCCGGCAGCTTCGCCCAAGCGGGCGTGAACCGTTGTCACCCACGGCGCAGGCGAGGAAAAAAATTCAATTCATTTCCCGAGCGGGCGTCCGGACCCGTTTTCTAAGCCAGCGGAATATAGTCGTACTCGCCGATGCCCTGGAGTACCAGAAACGTCGCCGAGCTGTCGCCGCCGTTGGTGACGAGATGCGCGCGGCGCGGCGCTACTGAATAGCTGCCGCCGGGCGCGAGCCGCACCTCCTCCTTGGGCTCGCGCAGGAATATCCGGAGCTGCCCTTCGATCACGTAGAAGGTGTCCTGCACATTGCTGTGGTAATGCCAGGGGACTTTTTGCGCCGGCGAGATCTGCAGCTCGGTAATGCGGAATCCGGGCCGCGCGGCGTGCTCCGCCCGGCGCTCGACTTCATACAGCTGGCTTGCGTCTTTCATCGTTTGCATTGCCTCCTTGCGGTGTACAGGGACCGGCGCCGGACACCCGGCCGTTACAGGTGCACGGCGGCGCGGTTCAGCCAGGCGCCGCCTTGCAGCCGGAGTAGGTCACGGCGTCGCCCTCGCGCAGGCTCGCCTCGGCGCCGCTGGTGTCGAGCGTGTCATTGCCGTTGCCATAGCGGCTGCCGCTGGCGGAGACGGTCTTGTTGAGGCGGAATTCCCTGCCCGGGAGGATCACCCAGGCGGCGGCGCCCTGGTCCAGGTAGCGCACGAACAGCCGCTTGCCGCCTTCGCACTGATAGGCGGTGGCGCCGGGCGGAGGGCGCGTCGTATCCTGCTCCCTGGGGCCGCTGAGCGACAGTACATCCAGGCTTGCGCTGCTGCATGCGCTGAGCAGCAGGCTGGCGCAGGCGAGCGCCGCGGTACGGCGGACGGACGGTTTCATGTGCATATCCTGCCTATAGGTTGACTTCGATGTTGTCGATGAGCCGGGTCTTGCCCAGGTAGGCGGCCGCCAGCACCACCAGTTCGCGCTCCGCGGCGGTTGGCGCCTGCAGGTCGGCGCGGCGGCGCACCGCGAGGTACTGCGGCGCCCAGCCGTGCTGCGACAGCTGCGCCATGGCCTCGAGTTCGATGCGCTGGAAGTTGCGCTCGCCGCCGCCGATCTTGTTCTTCGCATCGCGCAGCAGCGCATACAGGCGCGGCGCCTCGGCGCGCTCCGCGGGGGAGAGGTAGCCGTTGCGCGAGGACAGCGCCAGGCCGTCGGCGGCGCGCACCGTCTCGGCCGGGATGATTTCCACCGGCAGCGCCAGCTGGCGCACCATGTCGCGCAGCACCAGGTACTGCTGGTAGTCCTTCTTGCCGAAGATCGCCGCGTGCGGCATGACCATGTTGAACAGCTTCAGCACCACCGTGGCGACGCCGCGAAAGTGCCCCGGGCGGAACGCGCCGTCGAGGATGTGCTGCAGGTCGGAGGGCTCGACCACGAAGGTCTGCGGCTCGGGATAGATTTCCTTTTCGTCTGGCGCGAACACCACATTCACGCCCGCGCTGCGCAGCTTGTCGCAGTCGGACTGGAACGTGCGCGGATAGCGCTCGAAGTCCTCTTTCGGCCCGAACTGCAGGCGGTTGACGAATATGCTCACCACGGTGCAGGCGGCCTTGGGCTTGCCGACGCGTATCAGGTCGATGTGTCCTTCGTGCAGGTTGCCCATGGTGGGTACGAACACGTTATTCGGCTCGCGCTGCAGCCGTTCGCGCAATGCCGTGACGGAGGTGACGATGTCCATGCTAGCGGATTCCTATTCGCCCAGGTTGAAGAACTCGCGCTGCCCGCGCATGCCGGCGATGCGCTCCAGCAGCAACTCGAAATCGGCAGGCCGGTCGACGAAGTTGAGCCGCTCGGAATTGACGATCAGCACCGGCGAGCCGCTGTGGTGGTAGAAAAAGCGGTTGTAGCTGTCTGCGACCATGGCGAGGTAGGACTCGGTGATCGGCCGCTCGTACTCCGCGCCGCGGCGGCGCACGCGTTCGACCAGGGTCTCGGTGTGCGCCTGCAGATAGATCACCAGATCCGCGCGCGGCGCCTGCGGCGCGAGCGTGGCGTAAATCTGCTGGTACAGCTGCAGCTCGTCGTTGCTCAGGGTGAGGCGCGCGAACAGCGGATCCTTCTCCAGCAGGAAGTCCGCCACGGTCACCCGCTTGAACAGGTCGAGCTGGGCGAGTTCGCGCAGCTGGTTGAAGCGCTGGAACAGGAAGAACAGCTGCGCCGGCAGGGCGTAGCGCTGCATGTCCTGATAAAAGCGCGCAATGAACGGGTTCTGCTCCGGCTGCTCCAGCAGCAGCGCGGCATTGAGGTGCTCGGCGAGCCGCCGCGCGAGGCTGGTCTTGCCCACGCCTATGGGCCCTTCGATGACGATATGGCGGTACCTGTCCAAGCTAGTAGGAACGGAAGATGAAATACACGGCGCCCATGATACACAGCGCCGCCCACAGGTAGTCGAGCTTCAGCGGCTGCTGCATGTAGTACAGGGCGAAGGGGACGAATACCGCCAGCGAGATGACCTCCTGCATGATCTTGAGCTGCGGCAGCGACAGCTGGCCGTAGCCGATGCGGTTGGCCGGCACCTGCAGCAGGTACTCGAACAGCGCCACGCCCCAGGATATCAAGGCTGCGACGATCAGCGGCTTGCTGCGCAGCTCCTTCAGGTGGGCGTACCAGGCGAAGGTCATGAAGACATTGGACAGCGTGAGCAGTATCGCAGTCTGCGCGATGACGGGGATTTTCATTGCGTGAGCAGTCTTTCGATGCTTTGGCCGGCGCAGTGCGCGAGCAGCGCCGCGGCGCGCCCGCGGCCGGGTATTTCGCAGTCGGGCGCGAT
>JAAOZY010000428.1 GCA_012274205.1 Betaproteobacteria bacterium | reverse complement strand
TCTCAAGCGAATACTGAAGCTTGATCGACTCAGGTTGCGAGGTTTGAGTGGCGCCAAAGATGAGTTCTTGATGGCAGCCACCGTGCAAAATCTACGACGAATGGCGAAGTGGCTCGCACCAGTTACACAAAACGACGATTTGGTACCTGCATAAGAGCAGTCAGGGCGATCAGACCCAGAAAAAACCGCCCGAACACCAACAAAAATTCGCACCTGCTCTTTAGCCGCAATGAAAAGCTCGTCTTAAATATCGAGTTTTTCAACAGAATAGACCCAAACCGGTCTTTGGCAAATATTGGAAGCGGCCACTCGCCGCGCATTGCGTTCACCCCAAATCTGCGGCAAAGAATGGCTTTGAATCGAAGGCACTTCAGTATAATCACACCGCCGCGGCCGCCTTTCGACACCCCTCCGGATACCCACGGTCACCCATACGAATCGAGGAGAGCAGCATGAACGCACGCAGCCAGCTCGAAATTCCGCCCATGCAGTCCAGGGTTTCATCTGAGGAGTGGGCAGCGCGCGTCGATCTTGCCGCGTGTTATCGCCTGGTGGCGGATTTCGGCTGGGACGATCTGGTGTTCACCCACATCAGCGCACGTGTACCGGGGACGGAGGACCAGTTTCTGATCAATCCCTACGGCATGATGTTCGAGGAGATCACCGCCTCCAGCCTGATCAAGGTCGATGGCCAGGGAAACAAAGTCGCCGATTCCCCGTTTCCGGTAAATCCGGCCGGCTTCACCATTCACAGCGCAGTGCACCGCGCGCGCCACGACGTCGCCTGCGTGCTGCACACCCACAGCCTGAACGGCGTGGCGGTGTCGGCGCAGAAGGGTGGCGTGCTGCCGCTGTCGCAGCAGTCGATTTTCATCCTTGCCAGCCTCGCCTATCACGATTACGAGGGCGTGGCTTTGCGCGACGAGGAAAAGCCGCGCCTCGTCGCCGACCTCGGCGACAGAATGTTTCTGATGCTGCGCAACCACGGTCTGCTGACCGTCGGCACGACCATCGCCGACGCGTTCGTGTCGATGTACGCGTTCGAGGCGGCGTGCGCGATACAGGTGCGGGCGCAGGCCGGCGGCGGGGCGTTGATTCCGATCCAGCCGCAGATCATCGCCGGCGCCCAGGCTTCGGCCAAGGCGGTGACCAAGGGTCTGGGCGGCATGCTGGCCTGGCCCGCCCTGCTACGCCGCCTTGACCGTATAGATTCGTCCTTTCGCAGCTAGAATTCCTGTTCGCCAAGGACGCCGCGACAAGACGGGCGCGGACGCGCTGCACGTCGCCGCCGCCGCCGCGGCAATCGAATGCACCCGGCTCGGCGGCCGGCTAGTGGATTGGGAACATGTCTACGCTCCCCATGATTTCGCCACCAAGGACCAGCAGCAGCAATGCCAGGACGACAAACGCAATAACAAGGGTTGATTCGGCAAAGTCGTGCTTTGAATGGGTTGTCTTTGAGAGGGTAGATTGCAATGTAAATCTCCATCGTGGATTGGTGGGCGCAAAGGATATGGCTTGCAGCCCCGTTCCACGGTTACGTCGTTGGCAACTGAGCTCGCTCGCGCTGTTCGTATGCCCGTTGCGGCAATATCTTTATAGGCGGAAGCGCTTTCAGCGTCTATGCGCTGGCGCACGTAATGCCGCTACGAGCGCCTCCCGGGCGTGCTACATTGCCAGCCGGAAAATTGCCGTTCCTCTTCCAGAATGAACCACACCTTCCGCGCCCTGGCCGAACGCGATTTCCGCCTGTACTTTTTCGGACAGGCGCTGTCGCTCGTCGGCACGTGGGTACAGCAGGTCGCGATGTCCTGGATTACGTACCGCGTGACCGGCTCGGCGTTCATGCTCGGCCTGATTGCGTTCTCCGGACAAATCCCCAATCTGGTCCTGGCGCCCGTCGGCGGACTTTTGGCGGACCGGCTGGACCGACGCAAGCTCCTGGTTGCAACCCAGCTCGTGGCCATGGTGGTTGCGGCGTGGCTCGGATATGTGTCTTACACCCATGGCTTTTCTGCGTGGGTGCTGGTCATCGCTTCGCTCGTGCTTGGCATATCGAGTGCCGTCGAGATGCCCACCCGGCAAGCGTTCATATTGCAGACGATTCATGACCGCAGCCATGCGACCAATGCCATTGCCCTCAACTCGCTCACGTTCAACGGCGCGCGTGTGGTCGGACCCGCGGTGGCGGGCGCCGTGCTAGCGCTGGTTGGGGAAACCGCTTGCTTTGCGGTCAACGCAGTTTCCTACATAGCCGCCCTCTACACGCTGCTCGTAATGCGTCCCCGTGCGTTGGAAGCGCATCGGCAGAGAGGCAGCTTGCGCGAAGCATTAGAATACGCGTGGCACTTCCAGCCGGCGCGCTGGCTGCTCATCACCGTTGCGGCCGCCAGCTTCTGCGTGGCGCCGATGATGACATTCATGCCGGTCTACGCGAAGGACATTTTCCATGGCGGGCCAAACACCCTCGGTATGCTCATGGGGGCTTCCGGATTAGGAGCGGTGCTAGCCGGGGTGTACCTGGCGAACCGGACAACGGTCATCGGGCTTGGCGCTCGGATTGGCTCCGGCTGCCTGGTGATAGGCGTGGTCTCGCTGGCTTTTTCGTACAACCCGTTTTTCCCCGTAGCACTGCCGATTCTCGTCGTCTCCGGGGCAAGCACCATTATCGTCATCACTGCAAGCAACATGGTATTGCAGCATCTGGTGCCTGAACACCTGCGCGGACGCGTGATGGCGCTCTTTACCATGTCGTTTCTCGGCATGCTCCCGCTGAGCTCTTTGGTCGCCGGGGGCCTCGCGCATGTTGCCGGAGTGCAACTCGTCTTCGTTGTTGCAGGGGTGGGCGCAATCGCAGTGGGCCGGGCATTCAGCCGGCAACTACCCCATCTGCACGAGATGGCGCGCCCGGTGATGGCGGAGAAGGGGCTGCTCCCCTAGGGCATCGGTTGCGCGAACAAACCGGGCCATTTGCCGGCGCCATGACGGATTGGCCGGCCCCGTGACTTCTATGCTGGTAAGTGAAACCGAAAAAGGTGCAGGACCACGCGGGCGAGCTGCGCGAGCGTTGGCTCGCCTAAGCAACGGCTCTATTTCGTCGCGCAATAAAGCGCAAGCAGCGGTACCAGATTAAACAGCAGGATTCCTATTTTGTAGGCTGCCATGCCAGCGTAGTGGACGGTATCAAATGTCTCATTGGACAACTTGAACCATCGTATGTGCACCTGATATAGCCAATCGTGAGCGCCCATAAAGAAACCAAACCAGATGATTAGAATTCCATAGTTGATACCTACGCACCAAAGCAAGATTTCCTTGATTTCATTGGTGGTCATAGAATGTGCCCTCTGCTGTTAAGTGTCGCGACTGTAGTTCGACTATGGACAGCCCTCGTATTCTGCTGGAAATCACCCCAACAGCCCGTGCGCGGCTAATCCGACCAGAGCAATGCGCCCTATCAGGGCCGTAACGGCGGGGGTCTTTGTTGCTCCAGTACAAGATGGCGTGAGCCTTCGAGGACAGCCTCCTTGCGGCTGCGGTCAAGCAGCAGCCATTCCTTGAGACCTTGGGTGGTTTCACAATTCACGCCGTGATTCAGCTTGCAGCGTTCTTTGGCGCGATCGACTCGCGCATTCTTGCTTGTCGCGTGCTCACCCTTGGGCGCCTGCGTCTGCGCGGCCACGGGCACAGACACAGACACAGACACAGACACAGACACCAGAACCGCCATGGCCATTGCAAGCGTCCGGAAGTCAATCGTCATGTCGGAGTCTTACGCGGCGGCGCGCGTCTCCGCGCTTCCGCCTTGTTTGAGCCAGGTCCACGCCGCGTCCTCACGTGTGAGGTCGAAGTGCTGCGTCTGCGCGTGGACGAAGTGCTTTGCAATGTTCGGCATTAGAGTCGCAATGACGCCGTCCGCAATGACCGCCACTTTCTCAATTCTGTGAAGATACTCCTTGAGAAACTTCAGATGGGCAAGCAGCGCGCCGAAGTCCTTCCAGCCGGGAAACGATTTTGCGCGAATCAATACTCCGCGCAGCGTCCCATGTCGTTTCAGATAAGCATTGACGTCGCTTGCCAAGGTGGTGAAGTCTGCCGCTTCAAGCGGCCCTTCGGGATGTAGCACCAGTATCCCGTCGTCTTGGCGTAATTCGTACTTGAGCATTGGATATCCTCCATTAAATAATGGTGCCGGCATTCGTCGCGCAACATATGTATACATGCGCGCCGTCGACCGCCTGCGTACCCCTTCATACTCTCGATTCGGCCGAAAGTTCAGGCTATATGCGGAAGATTGCTCTCTGCGGACAGGCGGGTCTGTACGTTACAACACCCAGGGCGCTTGCAACCGCGGCAGGCCGGTGTGAAATACCGCCGCTACGCTGCCAGTACCCACGGTGAATCGAGACTGAGCGACCGTTATTGGGAATGGCCACGGACGACCGGTTCTGGCCGGACTGAGACACTCACCGCCGCAGCATCAACGAGGCCACGTTCATAGAGGCATCGCGAAAGATGAGATCGACGTCGAAATACGGAGGCACCTGCTGGAATCGACCGACCGTCTTTCTCATGGGATCTCAACTTCCGTGTAGCTCCCTCCGGAAGCAGCGTTAACTGCAGCGACAGCTGCAGCAACAGCGTGCTGGATACGTGGCCAACTCGGCGTGGAGAGCACGACTATTGCGATGCGCCGAGATTTGAGATTCTGCTGATACTTGAGGTTCGAGTCCGTCGTAACGAGGACCTCGAAGCCTTGCTTTTCCGCCGCGTCGAGCAGCTCGCAGTTCTTCAGACTGGACCAATCGCGCTCGTAGGCGGTCGTCACTTCGTGGCGCGTCAGCGCTTGCCGCAGCGGCACCGGGGTGCCCTGGTCGAGTAGTATGCGAACTTAGACTGGAGCCAACGCACTCCGCGCGGCGTGCTCCAGGACCGTGCGAACCTGCTCGATCGTCACGCCAGGGAACCACTCCACAAACTGGGACACCAGCGCACCGTCTTCAAGGTTCTCAAAAAGCGCCGCCACGGGCACGCGGGTAGCACGAAATAGCCAAGCGCCGCTGACACGCTCCGGGTCGCGCTCCACCGCTGGACAGGAAGACCAGTCAATCATAACGGAATGGTACCACCGCGTAATGAAGACAGCTATCCGCCCGCGGCCTGCTTCAGCGCAGGATCGGCAGCGGGCTGGCGCAGCCCTCCGCACCGGTTGCCGCAGCGCGCAAGCGCACGGACGGTGATCGGGCATGCAGCTGCCTGCTTGCGCCGAATTAACCGCATGGTTAATATTGGCGCATCGCAATTTACCAGAGCGCATCCGGCGGTGACACTTCCACAGCGATTCGACGACGTCGTGCAGCTCGAAGACTTTATGAGCACGCCCACGCCCGAACTTGCCGCCGACCTGGGCCGGCTGGCGGGCGATATCCTGGTCCTCGGCGTCGGCGGCAAGATGGGTCCCACGCTGGCGCGGCTGGCCAGGCGCGCAGCGCCGGGCAAACGGGTGGTCGGGGTGGCGCGCTTCACCGAGCCCGGATTGCGCGAGAAGCTCGAATCCTCGGGCGTGGAATGCATTGCCTGCGACCTGCTCGAGCGCGACGCGATCGAGCGCCTGCCGCGAATCGAGAATGTGGTGTTCATGGCGGGGCGCAAGTTCGGCTCCAGCGGGCGCGAGGACCTCACCTGGGCCATGAACGTGATGGTTCCGGCGCAGGTCGCCGAGGTGTTCCGCGCGTCGCGCATCGTCGCCTTCTCCACCGCCTGCGTCTATCCCTACGTCGACACGGCCTCGGGTGGCGCGACCGAGGCGGTGCCGGCTATTCCGCCCTCGGGCGATTACGCCAATTCCTGCGTCGGGCGCGAGCGCATGTTCGAGTACTTTTCGCACAAATACGGGACCAAAGGGCGCCTCCTGCGCCTCGAATATGCGATCGACATGCGCTATGGCGTGCTCCACGACGTCGGCAAGAAGGTGTTTGCCGGAGCAAGCATCGATCTCGCCATGGGGCACGTCAACGTCATCTGGCAGGGCGACGCCAACAGCATGGCGCTGCGCGCGCTGGGCCAATGCACCGCGCCGGCGAGCGCGCTCAACCTGAGCGGCCCGGAGACGGTGAGCGTGCGCGCGCTGGCCGAGGCCTTCGGCCGGCACTTCAGCAAAGCGCCCGTGTTCACCGGCAAGGAAGCCGGCACTGCGTGGCTGGTCAACAGCGCCGAGGCGCATAGGCTGTTCGGCACGCCGCGCGTGCCGCTGGAGACGATGATCGCCTGGCAGGCGGACTGGATCGCGCGCGGCGGTGTGAGCCTGGGCAAGGACACGCATTTCGACACGCGCGACGGCAAGTACTGACAGGCCGCCTCGGAATTGCCGGGACGGCAGCGGACCTGGGAACCATGCGCGGGCAACTCTCCCCGTTTTCAAATGAGCTCGGACAGCAACGCGGTACAGGAGCACGAACTCGGCGAGCAGCATCTCGCCGGCGCGATGGCCTTGTCGCGCGCGGCGAACTGGAACCAGAACCAATCAGACTGGCGCATGATGCTGCGCCTGGGCCGGGGCTTCGGCCTGTCGGCCGTGGACGGAACCCTGGTCGCGAGCATCGTGCTGCTGCCCTACGCAGACAAATTCGCCTGGATGAGCATGGTGCTGGTGTCGCCCGCGCATCGCCGCCTGGGCTATGCCTCGCGCATGCTGCGCCTTGCGCTGGACTATCTGCGCTCGCGCGGGCTGGCGGCGGTCCTCGACGCCACGCCGGCCGGACACGCGGTGTACGTGCAGGAAGGCTTGCACGACACCTGGGGCTTCCAACGCTACGCTCTGGGCGCGTCGCCGCCCGCGTCCGATTGGCAGGACCTGTCCGGCCTGAGCCTGCGGCACATTGCCGAGGGCGACTGGCCGCAGATTCTGTCCCTGGACCTGCCCGCGTTCGGCGCCAGCCGCGAGCCGCTGCTGCGCGCGCTCGCCGCGCGCCTGCCCGCAGCGGCGCTGATCGCGAGGCGCGGAGAAACGGTCTGCGGCTATCTGCTCGGCCGCGACGGGCGCGAAGCGCGGCAGCTCGGTCCGCTGGTCGCGCAGGACCTCGCCACGGCGCACGCGCTGCTCGCGCATGCGCTGGCGCGCGTTCCGGCGCCGCTGTACGCCGACATCCCCGATCGCCATGCCGGCCTGCGCAGCTGGGCGCTGCTGCAGGGCTTCGCCGTGCAACGGCCGTTCACGCGCATGGTCCACGGCATGGCGCAGGCGCCCGGCGACAATGCCAGCGCAATGCTGGTGGCCGGGCCGGAGTTGGGATAGATCAGTCCGGTCGAAGAATCCGCGCGCGCGCGCATCGCCGCGCCCTGCGCCCCTACTTCGTCATCTTGATCGACTTGTCCAGAAATTCGTTGGTGTAAGCCGTTTTGATGTCGAAGGGCTGGTCCAATCCGATATAGGTCTTCACCAGGTCGTAGTCCGCCGCCATGCGCGCCGGGTCGTGCCAGCCGAGTGCCACCGTCTTCGAAAACTTGTCGCTCATCAGCACTTCCACCAGCAGCCAGTTGGTCATCTCGTTGTCGTATTTGAGCGCGCCGTTGCCATCGATCAGGGCTTGAATGCAGGGCTTGGGATCGGCGACGCAGGCGGCGAACGCCTTCTGCGTGACCTTGACGAAATTCGCCACCAGGGGCTTGTGCTTCTTCAGGTATTCGGCGTTGACGATGATCGAATTGCCATAGGGATTGAGGCCGGCGTCGCGCCAAGCGAGGAAGCCCATGTCCGCGCCCAGTTCCTTCTGGAATACGTGGTGCAGATTGTAGAACGAGGTGGTGGCGTCGATCGATTTCGATTTCAGCGCGGCAAGCTTGCTGTTGGGATCGATGTTGACCCAGGTCACGGAATTCGGATCGATGCCGTTGGCCTTGGCCAGCGCCGGCCACATGATGCGCGCGCCGTCCCCGGCGGGATTGCCGATCTTCTTGCCCACCAGATCCTTCACCGATTTGATGCCGGAACTCTTGAGCCAGTACAGGCCCTGCGGGGAATTGGCATAGACATTGTATACGCCGACGATATCCGCGCCCTTGCCGCGCGCGACGAGCACGCCGCCCATGTCGGCGAGGCCGATCGGCGTCGCGCCGGCGCCCACTTTCTGCGTGGCGAGCGCCGAACCCTTGCCCTGCTCGATGTTTAGATCGATCCCCGCTTTCTCGTACCAGCCCATTTTCTTCGCGTAGTAGTAGGGAGCGTGGTCGCCGCCTGCAATCCAGTTGAGGATGAAATCGACCTTTTCGACCTTCTGTGCAAGGACGGGGGTGCTGGCGACGAGCGCCAGCGCTGATACGGCGGCCGCGGACAGGCGGCGGAATCGCAATGCGGTCATGGGGGTTCTCCTCCTTGGGTATGCGTACGGAAGTGCAAAGCTGCGAGCGAATCGTCGTCAGTCATGGTACCGAGGCGAATTTTGACTGTCAACGAGCGCGCGCCGGCGCGGCGACATTGACAGATTTTCCGGAATCATGCAAAAGTAACCAATTGGTTAAACGGAGGGACCGCAGTGGGTCTGCACTGGAGCGATTGGCCGGCGGAAACGCTGGCGGTGTTGCGCCGCGGGGAGGTGATTCCGGCGCATCTGCTCGCGCTCGACGCCGGCCGCAAGCTCGATCGGCGCCGGCAGCGCGCGCTCACGCGCTACTACCTCGACGCCGGCTCCGGCGGCCTCGCGGTGGGCGTGCACTCCACCCAGTTCGCCATCCGCGAATCCGGCCTGTATCAGCCGGTATTGCAACTCGCGATTGAGACGGCCGCGTCCTGGAGCCGGCGGCCGCTGGTCATGATCGCCGGTCTCGCCGGCAGCACCGGGCAGGCGCGGCGCGAGGCGGTGATCGCGCGCGACCTGGGCTATCATGCCGGGCTGTTGTCGCTGGCGGCGATGAAAAGCGCCTCCGAAGACGAACTCATCGGCCATTGCGCGGCGATTGCAGCCGAGATTCCCGTGGTCGGCTTTTACCTGCAGCCGGCGGTGGGCGGCCTGCACCTGCCGGCCCCGTTCTGGCGCCGCCTGGCCGCTATCGACAACGTGGTAGCGATCAAGATGGCGCCGTTCAACCGCTACCGCACACTCGATGTCGTGCACGGCGTAGTCCAGGCGCGCGCGGAGGACCGGGTCACGCTGTACACCGGCAACGATGACCATATCGTCCTCGATCTGCTCACCCCGTTCGTGGTGAAGCGCGATGGCGCCGAAGTCATGTTGCGCATCAAGGGCGGACTGCTCGGCCATTGGAGCGTGTGGACCAGGACCGCGGTCGAACTGCTCGCGCGCATCCAGGCGGCGGTCGCGGCCGGCGCCATCGCGCCGGAGCTACTCGCGCTCGATTCCAAGGTGACCGACTGCAACAGCGCTTTTTTCGACGTGGCCCACGATTTCCACGGCTGCATCGCCGGCTGCCATGAGGTGCTGCGCCGCCAGGGCCTGCTCGAGGGCATCTGGTGCCTCGACCCGCAGGAGGGTCTGTCCCCCGGACAGGCCGCCGAAATCGACCGCATTTTCGCCAGCTATCCGGAGTTCGACGACAGCGCCTTCATCGCCGCCAACCTGGAGCGCTGGCTGGCGTGAGCGCCATGAGCCGCGCCGATGCCGCGCCTGCGCTTTACGTTTGCACCATGTGCGCAATGCAACGCCATTTGCCCATTCCGCCTTGCCCTGCAACGATGCGCTCGAATTGCGCATTACCCGAGTACGTCCCGATCCGGAGCATTCCATGAGCGACACCGCGCGCCGCTATGCCTTCGCCGTTCTGTCCCACCTGCTGCTGATACTGGCCTGGTACCTGTTCGTCGAGATCGGCAAGGTGCCGAAATTCGTCATGCCTTCGCCCCAGGCGACGCTGGGCGCGCTGTTCACCGGAAATTACCGCTGGTGGGACAACGTGTTTGTCACCTGCATCGAGATCTTCGGCGGCTACCTCCTGGCAGTGGCAGTCGGCGTGGGGCTGGCGCTGTCGTTCTCCTGGTCGCGCATCTGGGAAGACGCGATGATGCCGCTGCTGGTCAGCCTCAACATGATTCCGAAAGTGGCGCTGGGGCCGCTGATCATCGTCTGGTTTTCCTACGGGATATTTCCGAACATGCTGATCTCGTTTTCCATCGGCGTGTTCCCGATCATCCTCACCACGGCGCGCGGCCTGCGCGAGGTGGAGCCGGAGCTGCTCGACCTGGTGCGCAGTTTGCACGGCTCGAAATGGCAGGTATTCACCAAGATCCAGCTGCCGGGCGCCCTGCCCTATATTTTCTCCGGCATGAAAGTGGCGGCCGTGCTCGCGGTGGCCGGCGCCATCGTGGGCGAGTTTCTCGGTTCGGAGAAAGGACTGGGCTACCTGATGCTGCAGGTGCAGGTGACGCTGGACACGGCGGCGATGTTCATGGCAGTGATCCTGATCACCCTGATCGGCGTGCTCCTGTACGGCATCGTGTTGCTACTCGAGCACCTGCTGGTGGGGCGCGACGCGCGCGTGAACTGAACGGTGCTCTTGGAATCTGTTGCACTATGAGGGGATACGCCCCAAAGGAAGTCCCCCTGGGGGACCTCCCCTCATACTCCCCTAAGTCAGGCGTTGCAAAACTCATTTTGCAACGGACTCTTAGGAGCGGCCTTCGAACAGGTCGCGTCCCAGCACCAGGGCGCGGATCTTGCCGTCGGCCATGTTGCGCCTGAGCATCCAGAAGCCGCAGTCCGGATGGATGTACTTTACCCGCCCGGCACCGAGCGTCTTCTCGGCGCGCTCGATCGCGCGCGCGATCTCCCCGGCCGATTCGACCTCGGTGCGCTTGACGTCGACCACACCGAGACCCAGACCGATCTCCGGCCGCAGATCGCGAAACACGGCGAGTTCCTCCGCCGGGCGATGGGCGCACTCCATCACCACGTGATCGGCATGCAGCGCATTGAGGTAATCCATCAGTTTGACCCAGTTTCCCTTCTGAATCGACTGGCCGCCGTAGTTGCCGAAGCATAGATGAACTGCAGCTTTGCCTTTGACGGCGTCGAGCACGCGGTTGATGGCGCTGGCAGCCCATTTCCATTCGTCCGGATGCCCGGGCAGGTTGGCCTCGTCGACCTGCACCACGTCCGCATCGATGTGGCGCACCTGCCCGGCGAGCACATCGGCGATGGCGTGCGCGAGCTCGGCCGTATCCTTGTAATGCTTGTTGAGCAGCGTCTTGGCGAGCATGTGCGGGCCGGTCAGCGTGAACTTGAGCGGCTTCGTCGCCAGCGCCTTCGCCCGCGCGCAGGCCGAAGGCAGGTCCAGCGTGCCGCTGCCGAGCGGCTGGTCGACGACCCCGGGCGGGCGGGCGCGGAACTGCATCCCGCCCGCCTTGCGGTATTCGATCAGCTCCTCGAATCCGATTTCGCGCCGCACCCCGGCCATCGGGCGCACGAAGTACTCGATCATGCCGTTGGTTTCGGGATGATTGACGTCGAAGCGGTAAAGCTCGCCGTCGCACACCAGATCGATCCCCGCCTGCTCCTGCGTCGCCAGCACCACGCGCATCGCATCGACGAGCGCCTGCTCGGACGGGCTCGCGGCAAGCCAGTCGGGGACGGGATAGGAGCCGACAACGGTGGTCTTGATGCGCGGAGCGGACATGTTCTTTCCTTGGCGATATGCGGACATTGCAATTATTAACCGTTTGGATAAAAATTTCACCGTGGCTGAAAAGAAAAAATCCGCGGGAGGCAGGACCAAAGCATCCAGGGCATCGGCCGGGCCGGAATCCGTGCGGCGCGACCCCGAACGCACGCGCGCACGAATTCTCGCTGCTGCGCGCATCGAATTCGCGCGCCGCGGACTGGGCGGGGCGCGCGTCGACCAGATCACCGCGCGCGCCAATTCCAACAAGCGCATGATCTACTATTACTTCGGCAATAAGGAGGCCTTGTTCCTTGCGGCGCTGGAGTCGGCCTACGAGGACATCCGCAAGGCCGAGGAGTCGCTCAAGCTGTCCGATCTCGCCCCCGAGGAAGGCATGCGCCGATTGGTACAATTCACCTGGGAATATTACCTGGCGCATCCCGAGTTCATCACGCTGCTCAACAGCGAGAATCTGCACCGCGCACGCTTGCTGAAGAAATCAAAGAAGATCCGCGCCCTGCATTCGCCGCTGGTGGCGATGCTGAGGGACCTGCTGCTGCGCGGGCAGCGCGCGGGCGTGTTTCGAACCGGCGTCGACCCGGTGCAGCTGTACATATCGATTGCCGCGCTCGGCTATTTCTACCTGTCCAACAATCACACCCTGTCCACGATTTTCGGGCGCGACCTGATGCAGGCGCGCGCGCTGAAACGGCGCCTGGCACACATGACCGGGCTGGTGCTTGGTTACCTTGCGCGATAGGCATGGCGCCTGCCCCGCACAGCAGCGGTTTCATTGACCCGACGGCGCGCGTCGTGTCTAATGTAACCAATTGGTTACTAATGAAAACCGGCTCGCGCGCGAGTGAGCGCAGGCGCGCGGCGCGATGCGATTGAAGGAGTTTCCCGCGGGTGGCTGAGCCATTCATACATCTGTCCGGAGTGCGCAAGGTCTATCGGAAGCGTGACACCGAGTACCTGGCCATATCCGACGCGAGCTTCGATGTCATGCCGGGCGAACTGGTGGCGCTGGTCGGGCCGTCGGGCTGCGGCAAGACCACGCTGCTGAAAATCCTCGCCGGCCTGCACGAGCGTGACGGCGGTGAGGTCAGGATCGGATCCGGCACCCATACGTTCGATCCGTCGCGCGACATCGGCATGGTATTCCAGCAGCCGCTGCTGCTGAAATGGCGGCGCATCCTCGAGAACGTACTGCTGCCGGCCGAGATACTCGGGCTGCCGGCCGCGGAGAGTCGCGAGCGCGCGCTGCATTTGCTCGAACTGGTGGGCCTGGCCGGCTTCGAACACAAGTACCCGTACGAGCTTTCCGGCGGCATGCAGCAGCGCGCGGCGATCGCGCGCGCGCTCGTACATGACCCAAAACTGATATTGATGGACGAGCCTTTCGGCGCGCTGGATGCACTGACGCGCGAGAAAATGAACCTGGAGCTGCTGCGCATCTGGAAGGAAAGCCAGAAGACCATCATCTTCGTCACCCACGGCATTGCCGAGGCGGTGTTCCTCGGCACACGAGTGGTCGTGCTCACCGCGGGACCGGCGCGCATGGCGGACAACATCGCAATCGAACTGCCGCATCCGCGCACGCTGGACATGAAGACCAACAAGAATTTCGGCGACTACACCCGCCACATTTACAAACTTCTCGGGATGGAGTGAGTTTCCGGTGAAGTACTTTTCGCAGGAGTAAAGCATGGCCGAAACCAGGCTGGGCATCATCATGCATGGCGTGACCGGCCGCATGGGAACCAACCAGCACCTGATCCGCTCGATCTGCGCCATACGCGAGCAGGGCGGCGTGGCGCTGGCCGACGGCAGCCGCGTCATGCCCGACCCCATTCTCCTCGGCCGCAGCGCCGACAAGCTCGAGCGCCTGGCGCAGGCGCACGGCATCGCGCGCTGGAGCACCGACCTCGACGCGGCGCTGGCGAACAAGGACGACAGGCTGTTCTTCGACGCTGCCTCGACCCAGCTGCGACCGGCCATCCTCAAACAGGCGATCGCCGCGGGCAAGGACATCTATTGCGAGAAGCCGGTGGCG
>JAAOZY010000427.1 GCA_012274205.1 Betaproteobacteria bacterium | reverse complement strand
GATGGGGCGGAAGGCCGGGGCATCAATATCTATTCGGCTTTTCTGGATACGCGCAGGAGCGGTGGCACCGGCGGGGAGGTGAGTCTGGACGGTACGGCTGCTCCAGACAGTGACTATAACGGCTACGGTGTCGAACTGTATGGTTCCTCTATTATTACTGGCGGCGGTGCGCTCGGCATCACCGGCAATGGCGTTGGTACGGGAAGCAATAACTACGGCATCTACACTTACAACAGCAAGCTCGACACTAGCAGGAACGGTAGTACTGGCGGCGCCGTGACTCTGAATGGCACGGGCGGCAGCGGTAGCAGCAACAACTACGGTGTGTATCTGTATATTGACACTTCAATCACCACCGGCGGCGGCGCGCTTGACATCACCGGCTCCAGCGGCGGCACGGGATACGGCAACTACGGCATCTACACTTATCGCGCTGCTCTGGACACCGGCAAGAACGACGGCAGTACCGGTGGAATGGTGACCTTGGCCGGCACGGGCGGCAATGGCACATATTCCAATATAGGCGTGCTGCTGGATGGCGGCGAGGGCGGATTCACGCGCGTGCGCACCGGCGGCGGGTCGCTTGACGTCACCGGCACCGGCCGCGGTACTGGAAACGACAACAACGGCATCAATACTTACAACTCCACCCTGGACACCAGCACGGGGACGGGCACGCGCGGCGGAGACCTGATACTAAGCGGAAACGGCAGTGCCGACGCGGTTGGTACCGATAACCACGGCGTTTACTTCTACCAAAGCAAGCATTCCTCGTCCGGCGACCTGAGGATAAACGGTGTCGCTGGCTCCGGAACGAATGCCAACGCCGTCAATATTACGAACGGAGTGGTTCTGCGCGCCGACAGCGATGGAACCGGTACGGGCAAGGTGATTTTCGGCAGCGGCAATGTGGTGGTTACTTCGGGAAATCACGCCGATATTTACTACAACCCGGATAGCTATGCCGGTGCCGACACTACAAGTTCAGACGCGACCCACAACCCGTACAGTGCCCAGGTTACCGGTCCCGGAACTTACACGGCATGGATGCTGGTGAACGACGCGACCAAGCTGCAGGCCATGAACACCAATCTGGCGGGCAATTACGCTTTAGGAAGAAACATCGACGCCTCCGGCACCAGCACCTGGAACGGCGGCCAGGGTTTCGCGCCTGTGGGACCGTTTGCCGGCCAATTCGATGGTCTGATGCAGGTCATCAAGGGCCTCACGATTAACCGGCCGTCCACGGACAATGTCGGACTATTTGGCCAGATCGGCTCCAGCGCCAGCGTAAAGAATGTGGGTCTTGCCGGCGGCAGCGTGATCGGAAAGGATCAGGTTGGGGCGCTGGCGGGGAATAATCAAGGCTCCATCTACAACGCATACGGTACGGGCACGGTAAACGGTAGCAGCGCCGTTGGCGGGCTGGCAGGTACCAACAGCGGTTCGCTCGAAAACTCCTACACCAGTGGGACCGTCAGCGGCGCCGCCAATGTCGGCGGCTTGCTCGGACACAACGAGTACGGCGGCAGCGTGAGCCTGAGCTACGCCATAGGCAGCGTGAGCGGCAGCACTCAGGTTGGCGGGCTGGTAGGGCGCAACGAATACGGCGGCAGCATCAGCACCAGCTACGCCACCGGTTCGGTCCCCGGCGCGGGAACGGAAGTCGGTGGCCTGGTTGGCAGAAACGATGGCGCTGTAAGCGCCGGCTTCTGGGACACCGAAACTTCCGGCACCGCTACCGGGTATGGCGGCGGCACGGGTTCGTCGGACACCACGGGCCTTAGCACCGCAAACGCCATGCTGTGGAGCAGCTACTCTGGATGGAGCTCAGGCACGTGGTGGATCAGCGACGGCAACACGCGCCCCTTCCTGCGCAGCGAATGGAGCGACAGCATCCAGAACGCCCATCAGCTGCAACTGATGGCGACGAATACGAATTCGTATGCACGCTATCAGCTGGCGAACAACATCGACTTGCAGGCCGAGCTCGCGTCCGGGATGTGGGGCGCCAAGAAATTCGTGCCTGTCGGCAGCTTTTACGGTCAGTTCAACGGCATGAACCACACCATCAGCAATTTGGTCATTAACAGATCGTCCGAAAATAATGTCGGTCTATTCAGCTACGTGGGATCCCCTGGTGTCGTGAAGAATATCGGGCTGGTGGGCGGCAGCGTGACCGGCGCTAACTATGTCGGCGATCTGGTGGGCGACAACGACTCCGGCAGCATCAGCAATTCCTACGCTAACGGCAGTGTCACAGGTTCCGCCTATGCCGGTGGGCTGGTGGGCTACAACCACTCCGGCAGCATCAGAAATTCTTACAGTGCCGGCGCCGTCACCAGTTCCTCCTATGGCGGCGGATTGGTAGGCTGGAACGAAGGCACTATCTACGATACCTACAGTATTGGCGCCGTGACCGCGCCCACCGGCTATGGCGGCGGGCTGGTGGGGTACGACGGATCGAGCGATGGTATTTCCAACTCCTACTGGAACACCCAAACCTCCGGACAGACGTCAAGCAGCGGTGGTGTTGGCAAGACGTCCGCGCAGATGTCGCAGAGCGCTACATTCAGCGGCTGGAGCATCGCCGACAGCGCTGAAAGCAGCGTCTGGCGCATCTACGAGGGTCAAACCACACCGCTGCTCCGAAGTTTCCTCAAGCCGATCACGGTGACGGCGAGCGATGCGAGCAAGGTTTATGACAAGCTCGCGTTCGGCGGAAACGGAGTGACATACTCGGTGCCGGCTGCCACGCTCTCCGGCGCGCCGAGCTATAGCGGCGCGGCGACGACCGCTTTCAATGTCGGCAGCTACGCGATCAATGCTTCCGGCCTTTATTCCGATCAGCAAGGCTACGATATCGGCTACTCGCCTGGCACGCTGAGCATTACGCCGCGTTCCCTCAGCGTCACGGCGACCGGCGTGAGCAAGGTGTACGACGCGACGACCAATGCGAGTGTCAGCCTGGGCGATAACCGCCTGGCGGGTGACACGCTGACACTCGGCTACGGTTCGGCGAGTTTCGACGACAAGAACGTGGGTGTCGGCAAGGCGGTGAACGTCGGCAGCATCGTCCTGACCGGAACAGACAATTACATCCTGGGCAATACCAGCGCAACGACCAGCGCCGACATCACGCGGGCGATATTGAGCCTGGGCAGCGTGAACGCTGCGGGCAAAGTGTACGACGGTACGCTGCTGGCAACAGTGACCGGGGGTACTTTGTCGGGCGTGCTCAAAACAGATGTGGTGAGTATCCTGACGGGCACCGGGACATTTGCCGACAAGAATGTAGGTGCGGCCAAGACGGTAAGCGCGAAGGCCAGCGACATCAAGCTGACAGGTGCGGATTCTGGCAACTACGCACTGAGTGGCGGCGACGCGACAGGCACTGCCGACATTACGGTGCGTCCGCTTTCAACATGGATCGGCGCTGCGACAGGCGACTGGTCGGTCGCCTCGAATTGGGATGCGCTGCCTGATCTGTCGAATGTGCTGGCGGTCACGATCCCGACTGGAAAGTCCGTGACCTATGACGCGGCAGCCGGGAGCGCCAGCCTGGCATCGCTGAACGCAGCCGGACTCAGCATTAGCGGCGGCAGCCTGAATATCGCCAATGAGCTGACCGTGAATTCCAGCTTCAGCCAGACCGGAGGCACGCTCGCATTCGGCATCGGCGCCAGCGCGAGCATCACCCAAGCGAGCGGCAACCTGAATGCGCCCGGATTCACGCTGGCGCAATTGAGCCTGAACGCGCTCGCCGGCGCGATTACGCAGAGCGGCCCGCTGTTTGTGACGACCTTGCTTACCCAGTCGCAGGGCGCGACGACGCTCGACAACGCGAACAACCACATTACCGGGCGCGTCGACATGGCCGCAGGCGGGCCAATCACCCTGGCGGCGGCAGGGGACCTGAACCTGGGCGCGATCAACGCCGGTGCCAACGCAGTGACCATCAGCGCCGGTGGCGCGATGTCGCAGGCCGGCACTGGAACCAACATCATCGCCGGCAGCGCAACGCTGACCAGCGTCCACGGTGGCGTGTCGGGCGGCCTCGCCATCGTTGCCGATACTCAGGTGAGCGGTGCACTCAGCGCCACGGTGGGATCTGGCGCCGCATATGGCGGCATCAGCATCCAGAATATCGGAACGCAGCCGTCCAGCGTGACGCTCGTCGACAACGCGCTGGCGGGTGCAAGCGTCGGCTTCCTCGATTCAACCGACATCACCGATACCGCCAATTTCAGCCTGAAGACGCTGAACGGCGGCGACCTCAGCCTGCTCTCGGGCGGGCATCTTACCTGGACCGGCGGCAGCATGAGCACGCCTTCAGGCAGCGCGCAGCTGGGCGCGAACGGAAACTTGAACGTGACCGGTGCGCTGTCCATCGGCCCGAACGTGGATCTTTCCCTGAGCGCGGGCACGGGCAACGCAGTCAATATCAGCGGCAGCGTGAGCACTGCGGGCAGCGGGACGATAGCGCTGACCGCGCCGACGGTGAATATCACCGGTTCGGTGAACGCCGGTGACGATGTCGGCAGCATCGCCACCAGCATCATTCTCGGCCCGGGATCGAGCATCAACGCGGGGCACGACGTGATATTCGCGGCTACGGACCTGACGGCGAACAACGCCAGCGTCGTTGCAGCGCACGACATCTCCGCCGGCATCGCGGGCAACCTGCGTCTCAATGCTTCGAGCTTCGTCGCCGGCAACGATATCTTCCTCACGCTGCTGGGTCCGACTTCGACTCTGTACCTCAATGACACGGCCGGGCTGTCGCCATCCTATTTGTGGGCGAAAGCGATCAAGACGGTGCATCTGGAGTTTCCCGGGCGCACTTCCGGCGGAGTGGTAGTGGATGGAACGCCGGTGGATTTGGCGACCTTCGTGACACCGGCGGGAGGAAGCGGTTTCTTCTTCGGTCCTGCCAAGACACCCGCCGTTCCAGGCGCTGGCCTCGATTTGGTCTATCCAGCCGGTGCGCCTTCCACAACGACGCCGCCCACCTTGATTGAATCCGTTATCGCGGCTCTCTCCAGTTCGGTCAATGCGATCGCATCGACAACCGAGGGCGTGACGAAGGTGAATGTGGTGCTGCCGGGCAGTTCTAGCGGTACCGGAACGCTCGGCGTGTCCGACGGCGACCACACCACAGGCGGCACTACCGGCACCTTCGGCGGATCGAGCGACGAAGACGATAGCAAGAACAAGGACAAAGGCAACAACGACGCCGCGTCGGAGAAGCCTGCCGAGAAGCCGGCTGCCAAGAAACTCAGCGTATGCAGCTGAACAGGGAATCGATCATGCGGACTATGGCGCTTGGCTTAACCGGACTGCTGCTGGCGCTGGGCGGCGCTGCGTTCAACGTCGCCCAAGCGGCCAACGTGGTCGGGCAGGTCACGCATCTGTCGGGCACGCTCATTGCGAAGCGCGCAGACGGCACCACAAAGCTGCTCTCGGTGAAGTCCGAGGTGCAAGAAGGGGACACGCTTTCCACCGAGCAGGAGACTTACGCCCGGATCAAGTTCACCGACAGCGGCGAAGTGGTGCTGCGGCCGGGCTCCCAGCTCAAGATCGCGGCCTACTCGTTCAACCAGGCCAAGCCCGAGGCCGACAACGTATTCCTGAGCATGATCAAGGGCGGCATGCGTGCCGTCACCGGCCTGGTGGGCAAGCGTAACCACGACGCGGTGAATATCAACGCCCAGACCGCTACCATCGGCATACGCGGCACGCATTTCGGCGCGCTGCTGTGCCAGGGCGACTGCGCCGGCATTCCCACCGTCAGCGGCAAGCCGCCGGAAAACGGCCTGCACCTGGACGTTACCGATGGCGCCATCGTGGTCAAGAACTCGGCCGGCCAGCAGGTGATCAATGCCGGCCAGTTCGGTTTCGTGCAAAGCGCCAACGCGCCGCCGGTGATCGTGCCGGCGCAGCAGGGCGTACCGGTGACCATGCCGTCGAGCATTGCGCAGAACAGTTCCTCCGGCCGCGGCGTGGGTAAATCCGGGTCAAACGAGTGCGCAGTGCAGTAAGCTGGCGTCAATGAAAATCCCTCGACCGCGTCGCCAATCTGCCGAGTAAATCGCTGTGATCGGCAAGTTTTCGCGCGATCACGTGCACCACCGCACCTTCGCGCTCCACTGATCCATACACCGCCATCAGCTGTGCGCTTAGCAGCTCGCGCCGCTGCCGCTCGCCCAGGTCGCGCCAGACGATGACATTGACGCAGCCGGTCTCGTCCTCCAGCGTCACGAACACCACACCCGAAGAGGTGTCGGGGCGCTGCCTGCCGATGACGATGCCGGCTGTGCGCACGCTGGCCCCATGCGGCATGTGGTGGACTTCTGCGGCGGCGGCTAGCCACATGCGCGCGAGGCGCGGGCGCAACAGCGCCAGGGGATGCCGGCCGAGGGTGAGTCCGAGGCTGCGGTAATCGGCGACGAGGCCGTCGCCCTCGCTCGGCGCGGCGAGTTGCGGATCGGTTTCATGGACGGGTTCCGCCGCCAGCAGGTGATGCGCGCTGTCGACGCCGGCGACCTGCCAGTAGGCACGCCGCCGATGGCCGGCGATGCGTTCGAGCGCGCCGCTCGCGGCCAGGCATTTGAGTTCACGCCGGTCGAGCTGCACGCGGCGCATGAGTTCATCGACCGAAACGAATGCGCCTTGCTCGCGCGCGTGCACAATGCGCCCGGCGCCGGCCTCGGACAGGCCTTTCACCATGAGCAGGCCGAGGCGCACCGCGGGCGCAGCGTCCGCGCAGGGCTCCAGCGTGCATTCCCAAGCGCTCGCGAGCACGTCCACCGGCCGCACTTCGACGCCGTGGCGGCGCGCATCCTGCACCAGCTGCGACGGCGCATAGAAACCCATGGGCTGGCTGTTGAGCAGCGCGGCGAGAAAGGCGTTGGGATGGTGGCGCTTGAGCCAGGCCGACACGTAGACCAGCAGCGCGAAGCTGGCCGAATGCGATTCGGGAAAACCGTATTCGCCGAAACCGAGTATCTGCTGGTAGATGCGCTCGGCGAATTCGCGCGCATAGCCGCGCTCGCCCATGCCGCGGATCAGGCGCTGCTCGAAATGTTCCAGGCCGCCCTTCCTTTTCCACGCCGCCATCGAGCGGCGCAGGCGATCGGCTTCACCCGGGGTGAAACCGGCGGCAACCACAGCGAGCTGCATCACCTGCTCCTGGAATATCGGTATGCCCAGGGTGCGTTCGAGTACCTGTTTCACCGCCTCGCTCGGATAGTCCACCGGATCCAGCCCCTGGCGGCGGCGCAGATACGGATGCACCATGCCGCCCTGGATCGGGCCGGGGCGCACGATCGCGACTTCGATCACCAGGTCGTAGAAGTTCGCCGGCGCAAGCCGCGGCAGCATCGACATCTGCGCGCGCGATTCGATCTGGAACACGCCCACGGTGTCGGCCTGCTGGATCATCGCGTAGACAGCCGGGTCTTCCGCGGGCACATCGCTCATCGCAATAGCCGAGCCCTGCTGCCGGCTGATAAAGGCCAGTGCGCGCCTGATCGCGGAGAGCATGCCCAGCGCGAGCACATCGACTTTGAGCAGGCCGAGCGCGTCGAGGTCGTCCTTGTCCCACTGGATCACGCTGCGATCAATCATCGCGGCATTTTCGATCGGCACCAGGCGCGACAGCAGGCCGCGCGCAATGACGAAGCCGCCGACATGCTGCGACAGGTGGCGCGGAAAACCGAGCAGCGCATTGACCAGCGCGAGCAGCCGCCGCACCGTGGGGCTGGCGGGATCGAAGCCGGCTTCGGCGAGGCGTTCGGGCAGGTTCTGGCGGCGGTCCCACCAGGCGAGCGACTTCGCCAGCCGCTCTACCTGCACCAGTTCCAGGCCCAGCGCCTTGCCGCAGTCGCGGATGGCGCTTTTCGGCCGGTAGCGGATCACCGTCGCCGCGAGCGCCGCGCGCTCGCGCCCGTATTTGGCGTAGATGTACTGGATCACTTCCTCGCGCCGCTGGTGTTCGAAGTCGACGTCGATGTCGGGCGGCTCGTTGCGTTCGCGCGAAACGAAGCGCTCGAACAGCATGCTCATGCGCGCTGGATCGACCTCGGTGATGCCGAGCGCATAGCACACCGCCGAATTGGCGGCGGAGCCGCGGCCCTGGCACAGAATGCCTCGCTCGCGCGCGAAGCGGACGATGTCGTGCACGGTGAGGAAGTAGGGCTCGTAGCCAAGTTCGGTAATGAGCGCGAGCTCGTGCTCGATCAGCGCGCGCACCTTGTCCGGCGCGCCTGTCGCAAAGCGCCGCGCGAGGCCGGCCTCGGTGAGCGCGCGCAGATGCGCCGCAGGCGTGACGCCGGGCGGGGCGATTTCCTCGGGATATTCGTAGCGCAGGCAGTCGAGCGAAAAAGAACAGCGCGCGGCGATGCGCAGCGTTTCTTCGAGCAGCTCGCGCGGATAGAGGTTAGCGAGGCGCAGGCGCAGGCGCAGATGGCGCTCGGCGTTGGGATAGAGCGCCTGGCCGCACAGCGCAAGCGGTCGGCCCAGGCGTATGGCGGTGAGCGTGTCCTGCAGCTTGCGCCGCGAGCGCACGTGCATATGCACGTCGCCGGCGGCCGCCAGCGGCAGGGCGCAGGCCGCGCCGAGTTCGCGCAGCGCCACGAGGCGTGCCCTGTCGTTCGGCCCGCACAGCAGCTCGACGGCGATCCAGGCGCGCCCGGCAAAGCGCTCGGCGAGCCAGCGCGCCTGCGCCGCATCGGGTGCTGCACCCGGCAGGAGCAGGGCGAGGCAGCCGGGCAGGCCTTGATCGAGGTCTTGCGCTTCCAGCACATAGCGGCCTTTGATGCCGCGGCGCCGGCCGCGGGTGATCAATTCGGACAGATTGCCGTAGCCTTCGCGCTCGGTCGCGAGCAGCACCAGTCTGGGGCCGTCGGCGAGGCGGATTTCGCTGCCGAGGATCAGCGGCAGGCCGCATTCCTTGGCTGCGGTATGTGCGCGCACCACGCCCGCGAACGAGCATTCGTCGGTGAGGGCGAGCGCGCTGTAGCCGAGCTGATGCGCGCGCGCGACCAGTTCTTCCGGATGCGATGCCCCGCGCAGAAAACTGAAATTTGACAGGCAGTGCAGCTCCGCGTAGGCGGGCAGGGAGGAATCCACAACTCAGGAAAAAATGCCGTGCAGATACCAGACGCCGGCGGGACTGCGCTCGCGATAAACCCACAGCAGCGCCTCGTTGGCAGCGCGGGCGATGAAATAATCGCGCGCGACGTCGGCGCCGTCCCACCATCCGGACTCGATGCGCTCCGGACCGGCGAGCAGCTTCAGCGGCCCGTGATGGCAGGGGACAGCCTCGCGTTCCTCCAGCGCCTGCGGCTGCTCCAGCAGCCAGAACGGGCGCAGCTCGAAATCGAGCGCGAGCTGCTTTGCCCCGGGTTCGGCCGGCGCCGCGGCGCGTTCCGGCCTATGGTCGGCGTGCAGGGCGATGCCGTGCACGGCCGCGGCGCCCAGGCGCGCGCGCAGGCGCTCGATCAGGCGCGGCCAATTGCCTTGCTGCTGCAGTTCGTCGGGAAACAGGCTTTTGTTCGAGTGCTCGAGCGCTTCGATCGCCCGCACTTCCAGCACGATGGCGCGCACCGGCTCGGGCAGCGCCGTCTGCTGCAGGCGCTCGCGCAGCAGCAGCGCGAAGTGCGCCGCTTCGCGGCAGGGGGCGACCAGGCCGAGCTCGATGCGGGTAGCGGGCCGGTCGCGATGGGCGAGGTTCAGCAGCAGCCGCCGCGTGCCGGCGGCGCGCGCCGCGAGAAAGCCTTCGAGCTGCGCCAGCAGCCGCTGCGCCGCGAACAGCAGGGCCGCGGCCTGCGTGGCTTCGGCCGGCAGTTCGATGGCAGCGCAAAATTTCTCCGGCAGCACGCATGCGCCGCGCGGATCGGGCAGGCGGCCCAGGGCCTGATCGAGGGCGTCGAGCAGGCCCTGGCCGAAGCGGCGCGCAAGGCCGTCGCGCGGCAGCGCGAGCAGATCGCCGATGCTGCGGGCGCCGATCGAGGCGAGGGCTTCCTCGTCGGCGGATTGGAGCACCGCCACGGGCAGGGCGCACAGTTCGCCCTCCAGCGCAGCGGCAGCGTCGATCAGGCAGTGCCTGCCCGAGCGCGCGAACCAGGCGGCGGCGCGCGCCGTGGGCGCAGCGGCGAAGCGCGCGCTGTAGCCCATGGCGGCAAGTCCCTGGCGCAGCCTCGCTTCGATCTGCCCCAGGCCGCCGAACAGCTTCAGGCTGCCCGAGACTTCGAGCAGCACCAGGTCGGGAAAATCGAGCGCGGCATGGGGCGTGCATTGCATCGCCCAGGCGGCGATGCCGAGCAGGGCTTCGGTTTCGGCGGCAGCATCGCGCTCGCGCAGGCGCAGCTTCGGCGCGAGCGCGAGCGCCGCAGTGACCGGCATGCCCGTGCGCAGGCCGCGCGCGGCGGCCTTGGCGTCGCAGGCGAGAATGCGTTGCCGCTCGGCGACCGCGCAGGGCTCAGGCGAGGGCAAGCCGCGCTGGAATGCTTCCAGCGGCAGCTGCGGCAGGTGCAGGGCTATCCACAACATGGGCATCGAAGGCTCGATAAGAAAGGCCGCTTGCCGGCGCGAGCGAGGCAGGCAGCAAAATCGGCCGGGAGCATGGCGCGCCGCGGCGTTTCAGGATCGACAGCGCAAGTCCGCCCGCATCGGTGGCGAGCGCGATGCGCAGGGCCGCCGGCGTGGGTTCGCGCGCAGCCTGGGGCGGGCGGAACAGCAGGGCGAGGCAGCATCCGCCTTCGGCTGCCAGCTGCAGGCGCCGCAACTGGGTGTAGTGGATCTGGCGCGGCCAGGCGAGCACGCCGCCGCAGGCAGCCGAGGCCAGCGCCTGTTCCATCGCCCAGAGCGTGTCCCCGTCCTTGCTGGTTTTGACGATCACCACGCGTGCGAGATCGATGCCGGCGGCGGCGAGCGCCGGCGCATAGGGCAGGTAGGGTGGGGCGATCCAGGCGATGGATTTGCCTGCGCGGGCGAGCCCGGCCAGCGCGTGACCGAGCAGGCGCAGCTCGCCTATGCCTTCGTGCTGCGGCAGTAGTTCGGTGAGCGCGCCGCCGGGCCAGCCGCCGCCCGGCAGCTCCGCATCCAGCGCGGCATAGCCGGTGGCGATCCCCGCATGGCCGCTGCGTGCAAGCTCGCCGCCGCGCCAGATACCAGGGTGAGATTCGAGTGCAGCCGCGAGGCCGGGCATGGCGTTTCCAGAAAACTGTATGTTTATACAGTATCCGGAAATTTATCCGTCTTGTCCAGCCTGAGTTTTTCGGGCGCGCGCAACAACAGGTTTCTTGCCGCGGCCAGCTGTGCGCCGGACGCATGGAATGGCCACGGCGGAACAAGCCTTCGGGTAGCCCGAGCCTGCCCGGATCCCGGCCTGGGAAGAGCCGCCATTAGACTGTCTAAATAATCCTTGACAATACTTATACAATTGTCTAATTTATAACTTAGACAGTATAAATAGCCAAAGAAATTGCTCTGACAGAGCTGCCAACAGGCCCAGAAAAGAATGAAATCAAGTAAAGAAATAATAGAATTAACAGGTATTTCAAGGGCAACGCTAAATAACTACATTAAGTTATGCATACTGTCCAAACCGATCCTCAAGCAGCCCCAGCCGGAAGAAGGCGACGCAAAAATGATGGGGTATTTTCCCGAGGATGCGATCAGCCGGATAGAAGAAGTACAACGATTGAAAGGGGAAGGTCTCGCCATGGCAGAGGTAGTCGCACGCATAGGTATCGTTCCGCCGGCCGCGGAGCAGATCAGTACCGAAGAAGAAGCACCCGCACCGATAGGCCTGGCCGTCGCCGGCCCGCTGTCGGTGGCGGCGGACAATCGCCGCGCGCTGCGGATCACGCTGGAAGACGTCCACTATCCGGCTTACATGGTGAACTACAACTTCGAGCTGACCTGGTATAACGAGGAAGCGCGCACGCGCATCCTTTCCGGCCTGGACGCCCTGCCGGCGCACAGCGAGGCGCGCAATTTGTTCCTGCTGCTGTTTCAATCCGCTTCCGCGAAATCGACCTCTTTCGGCTCCGAGTTGCTGCGCATCCACCTCGCGCTGGCGAAAAATCGCCTGACCAGGAGCAGCGTCCTCGGACTGTTGCGCGGCCTGGACCGGGAGGCATTGACCCTCGCCGAGCGGCTGTACGACGAATCCGGGGTCACCGCCGAGCGCAAGCCCATACTCGATTTTTCGGTCGACCTGCCCGCTGCGGGCGGCGGCGCGGAAAACTGGCGCCTGTTCGCGTCCTTCTTCCGCGAAGGCATCTTCGTGGTCTATGTCCCGGCGGAGCAATACAACGAATCCCTGCTTGAATTTCTGAGCCAGCGGGACTCGGTGATCCGCGACCTGATGCGCAAGCGCCTGCCGGTGCTGACCCCGCTGGCAGTGATGGTTGCCGATCTGCAGAACTCGGTAAAGATCTGCTCGGAATTGCCGCCGGAGGAGTATTTCGAGCTGATCAACGAAATCTGGACCACGATGGGGCCGATATTCCGCAAATACTACGGCACCTATGGCAAGCATGTGGGCGACGGCATGGTCTATTATTTTTTCCCGCAGCCGGACAGCGACTACATTTTCAATGCGCTGGCCTGCGCCCAGGAACTGAAATCCGAAGTCCGCAAAATCAGCAAGAAATGGCAGCTGCGCAAGAACTGGCTCAACGAGCTTTACCTGAATACCGGACTGCACGAGGGGCAGGAGTGGCTGGGCACGTTTCAGACCGCAACCAGCGTCGAATTTGCCGTGCTCGGGGATACCATCAATCATGCTTCGCGCCTGAGCGAATTCGCGCGCTTCGGCACCATTTGGGCGACCAAGAATCTGCTGAGCAAGCTGGCGCAGCAAAAGCGCGCCAACGTCGATTTCGGCATCACGCGCAAGGGCGCGGACGGTGAGGACCACTTTGTCGCCTCGTCCTATTCGCAGCTGGGTTCCATGGTGGACCTCAGCAACGAGCGCCATGAAAAGCTGCGCGACATCGCGATGCTGCCGATTACCGAGATCAGGTCGGTAAAGCTTCCGCAATAGCTGCCGCAAAGCGCGGGAATTCCCGCGCAATGGGGTATCCTAGGGGCAAGATCTCGTCCGCGCCTCCCCATGCCCCTCATTCAGCTCTCCCAGGTCAGCCTTGCCTATGGCCATGTGCATTTGCTCGACCAGGTCGACCTGATAATCGAGCCGGGCGAGCGCATCGGCCTGATCGGCCGCAATGGGACGGGCAAGTCCAGCCTGCTGAAGATCATCGATGGAAGTGCCGCCGCGGATGACGGCAAGTTCTGGCGCGCACCGGAGCTGAAGCTCGCGGGCGTGGTGCAGGAGCCTGAATTCCGGCCCGGAGCAAGCGTATTCGAAGCGGCGGCCGAGGGCCTGGGCCAGGGCACGCAGCTGCTGCTCGACTATCATGCCGCCGCGCACGCGCTCACCGAAGCGCACGATGCCGGCGCGCCGGCCGACCCGGCGCTGATGGAGCGCCTGCACCAGCTGCAGGAAGCGCTCGATGCGAGCGACGGCTGGAGCCTGGAGCACAAGGTCGCAGGCACGCTCTCGCGCCTGCAGCTGGATCCCGACCGCCTGGTGGCGGACCTCTCGGGCGGGCTGAAGAAGCGCGTCGCGCTGGCACGCGCGCTGGTGCCGGCCCCGGGCCTGCTGCTGCTGGACGAGCCGACCAACCACCTGGACGTCAGCGCGATCGAATGGCTGGAACAGATGCTTTTGTCTTTTTCCGGCAGCGTGCTGTTCGTCACCCATGACCGGCGTTTTCTCGACAATGTGGCGACGCGCATCGTGGAACTCGATCGTGGCCGCCTGAGCAGCTATCCGGGAAATTTCAGCACCTACCTGCAGGAGAAGGCGGCGGCGCTGGAAACCGAAGCGGTGCACAACCGCAAGTTCGACAAATTCCTGGCGCAGGAAGAAGTCTGGATCCGCCAGGGCATTCAGGCACGGCGCACGCGCAATGAGGGCCGGGTGCGGCGCCTCGAGGCGTTGCGCCTCGAGCGCAGTGCCCGGCGCACGCGCGTGGGCAAAGTGGCCCTGGCTGTGGACGAGAGCGAGCGTTCAGGCAAGCTGGTGGTCGAGTTGCGCAGAGTCGGCAAGCGCTACGGCGACAATGCGGTCGTGCGCGACTTCTCCTGCCGCATCCTGCGCGGCGACAAGGTCGGCTTGATCGGACCCAATGGCAGCGGCAAGACCACCTTGCTCAAGCTGATCCTGGGTCAGCTTCAGCCCGACGAGGGCCAGGTGCGCCTCGGAACCAAGCTCGATTTCGCCTATTTCGACCAGTTTCGCGCGGTGCTGGACGAGGAGTCCACGCTGGCCGACGCTATCAGCACAGGCGGGGATTTCGTCGAAATCAACGGTGCGCGCAAGCACGTGATCAGCTATCTCGGCGACTTTCTGTTTCCGCCGGAGAGGGCGCGTGCCCCGGTCAAATCGCTTTCCGGCGGCGAGCGCAATCGCCTGCTGCTGGCGCGGCTATTCAGCCGTCCGGCCAATGTGCTGGTGCTGGACGAGCCGACCAACGACCTCGACATCGAGACGCTGGAGCTGCTGGAGGAACTGCTGCAGGATTATTCCGGCACGCTGTTCCTGGTGAGCCACGACCGCGCGTTCCTGGACAACGTCGTTACCCAGACCATAGCCAGCGAGGGCGAGGGCGTGTGGAAAGAGTACGCGGGCGGCTACAGCGACTGGCAGCGGGTGAAGTCTGCGCCGCAGCCGGAGGCCGCGGGCGCGCAGCGCGCGGAAAAAGCTGAGGGCCGCGCCCGGCGCTCCATCGCCGCGCCGCAAGCGACCAAGGCAAGGCTCAGCTACAAGGAAGAGCGCGAACTCGCGGACTTGCCCGGCAAAATCGATGCTCTGGAAACCGAGCAGAAGCAGATCACGGCGGCGCTCGCCGATGTGAGGCTGTACCGGGACAAGCCGGAACAGGTGAAACAACTCAATCGGCGTCTTGCCGCGATCGAGGGCGAACTTGCGGCGGCCCTGACGCGCTGGGAACAGCTGGAGACAAAGCGGTAAACAGCATAGGCGGCTAGCCCTGCAAGCCTAAAGGATTTTCGCGAAACGCTTTACCGCTTCTTCGACCTTGGCGCGGCTGTTGAAAGCGCTCAGACGGAAATAGCCCTCACCACAGGCGCCAAAACCGCTCCCCGGCGTTCCCACCAGATGAGCTTGCTGCAGCAGCTTGTCGAAAAAATCCCAGCTGCTCAAGTTGCCGGGCGTCTTCAGCCACACATAGGGCGCGTTCACCCCGCCGTAGACTTTCAGCCCCAGCTGCGTCAGCGCTTCGCGCATCAGCTTGGCGTTGGCGAGGTAGAAATCAATGGTTTCACGCACCTGCTGCCTGCCTTCCGGCGAGTAAATCGCGGCGGCGCCGCGCTGCACCGGATACGAGACACCGTTGAACTTGGTGCAGTGCCGCCGGTTCCACAGCGGATGAATTGGGACTTCGCGGCCGTCGCGCGTCTTTCCCTTGAGGCTCTTCGGAATCACCGTGAAGGCACAGCGCACGCCGGTGAAGCCTGCCGTCTTGCTGAAACTGCGGAACTCGATTGCGACGTCCCTGGCGCCGTCGATCTCATAGATCGAGTGCGGAATCGCCGGGTCGGTGATGTACGCTTCATAGGCGGCATCATACAAAATCACCGATTCGTTCTTCTGCGCGTACTCGACCCAGCGCTTCAGCATCTCCTTGGTGGCGACCACGCCAGTCGGGTTATTCGGATAGCACAGGTAAATCAGGTCGACCCGCTGCTTGGGAAGTTCGGGTACGAAATCGTTGTCGGCGGTAACTGGAAGGTAAACCAGGCCGGCGTAGCGGCCGGAGGCATCCGCCGGACCGGTATGTCCGGCCATGACGTTGGTATCCACATACACCGGGTAGACCGGGTCCAGCACGGCGATGACATTATCTGCGCCGAAAATATCCAGGATATTCCCGGAATCGCACTTCGAGCCGTCGGAGACGAAGATCTCATCCGCCTCGACCTTGGCTCCGCGCTCCTGAAAATCGTGCTTGGCGATGGCATCGCGCAGGAAATCGTAGCCCTGCTCGGGCCCGTAGCCACGGAACGACGATCGCTCGGCCAGTTCATCGATGGCTGCATGCATGGCCTGAATCACCGCAGGGGCAAGCGGTTCGGTGACATCGCCGATGCCCAGGCGAATGACATTCGCGGAAGGGTTTGCGTCGCAGAATGCCTGAACGCGCCGGCCGATTTCAGGAAACAGGTAGCCTGCGGTCAACTTGAGATAGTGGTCGTTAATGTAGGTCATGATCGATTATTGAAATCCTTAGACTGGTGGGTGCGCATGCCGCGCTTCGCCAAACAACATCACTCGCGCGAGGCATCCATTGCGTTCATCGAATCGCACCGGTGCCACGCCTCCCGGCATTCTAACATTCACGGTCGTCGCATCGAGATGCCCGCGCTTCGGGGCTGCGCTCGCTACTACGGTTCGAATCTGCGTAGGAAAACCGCCAACAGAACAATGCGAAGTTGACGCACTGAAAATTGCGGCCAGGGGGACGATGATCTGCATCATGGATGGCGGCGGGAATCGCGCGATCCGCATGTGGAAAGGAGAGCCAACGTGCTTTATACCATCGCCGTCGTTCTGATAATCTTGTGGCTCCTCGGACTGGTGTCTGCATACACCATGGGGGGCTTCATCCATATTCTCCTGGTTATCGCCATCGTGATAGTCCTGCTCAGGGTGATCAACGGGCGCAGTCCTCTCTGACCCGGCGCGGACGCGGGGATGCTTCGAAAGTCAGCTACCGCACAGATCAGACACGTCGGTTCGAATATGGTCGGTTTAGCCGGTTCGTGGGGTCGCTTCAGCAGGCAATCCGACAGGCGGCTTGGCGCCTCGCAATCCCAGATAGAAGAACTATCGGACGTTGCGCGCGCGGCGTGGGAGCGTGCCGAGCGCAACTGGAAAGCCAAGCGATAGCTCGGACGGGCCAGCCTTCGGTCCTGCCGCCGGCGGTTCGATCGAGCCGCATTGATATTTCGGCCGGGTCGCCCATGCGTGGGCGAGGGGACGCCCAGATCGCACTGAGAAGGCGCCGCGGCGAACCTGCGTAGGAAAACGGCCGACAGGAGAATGCGAAGCCAACGCACTGACAATTGCAACCAGTCAAACGATGATTTGGGTCATGGATGAAAGCGCGATTCGCGCGATCCGGATATGGAAAGGAGTGAACATGATCAGAATCACTGACAAATCGTTTCGCTACACGCCGTCGTTCAACACCGATCTCAGAAAGAAATTCCGGAAAATGGAGCAGAAGAGGCGCGCCGCAGAGGCAAGCGGCATGGCTTCCGAGGCCGCCATGGCGAACTGCGTAGTGCCCATGGTTGCACGGCGTAGCGCGCAAAAGTCCTGAATGTCCGGCGGTCGCTTCCGAAGACTTCATCGAGACGGCAGCCACAAAAAGCAGTGTGTTGTTCCGCCAAGCGTAAATCGTCAGATGCCGTGCGGAAACGCCGGCGCGCAACAGTCAATTCCTACGCAAGGAACCTGCGCGCCGTCGGGCAGTTGAACCGTGGTCCGTGGTGTGAGTTCCTTCGCCGTGATGCGTCGGAGAACTGTCGCAAGGAGTACTGGCAATGGCCGATCTCGGATTCCTGCCGCATTTTCCGCTTGCAGCCAATCCGCTGGCGCTTTTCGGCGTATTGCTCGCTGCCGGCGTGCTTGGCGGCGAACTTGTCCAGCGCGTACTCCATCTGCCGCGCATTACCGGCTACATGCTGATCGGACTGGCGCTGGGCTCGAGTGGTCTCAACGTGCTCGATGCCAGAATGCTGGGCTACATGCGCGTATTTGTCGATGTCGGGCTGGGGCTGGTGCTGTTTGAGCTGGGACGGCGGCTGGACCTGGAATGGCTGAGCCGGGATCGCTGGCTGGCGGTTATGGCGCTGGCCGAAAGCACGCTGTCGTTCGCCTGCATGTTTGGCGCGCTGACGTGGTTCGGCGTTGCCCCCCTGTATGCGGCCGTGGCTGCTGCTATCGGGGTCTCCTCCTCACCGGCGATCGTACTGTTGGTGGCGCGCGAGCAGCGCGCCGAAGGCCAGGTGACCGAGCGCGCGCTCAACCTGGTGGCGATCAACAGCGTGGCGGCGTTCGTGCTGGTAACGATGCTGCTTTCATGGATCCACCGCGAATACAACGCCAACTGGATGACGATGGTGCTGCACCCGGCCTATATCTTGGCGGGCTCCTGGTTTGCGGGCACCCTGGCGCGCATGAGCGTACTCGCGCTCGCGCGCTGGCTCGGCAAACAGGTGGAGTTGCATCTCGTGCTGGTTCTGGCAGCCGCGGTGCTGCTGGTCGGCGCGGCTGAGTCGCTCAAACTGTCGGTGCTGATCTCACTGCTGACATTCGGGGTGCAGGTCAGGAACCGCGACGATGAGCACGCGCTGATGCCGGTCGATATCGGGCGCTTCGGCCAGGTGTTGTTCATCGTGCTGTTCGTTGCGAGCGGCGCAATGCCGCAGCTTACCGATCTGATCGCCGGCAGCGCGATCGCCGCTGTCTACATCGCCGCGCGCTTCGTCGGCAAGTCGGTCGGTGTGCTGTGCTTTGCCCACCTGAGTGGCATCCGCCCGGGCAGCGGCGGCCTGCTGAGCATTGCCTTGTTGCCGATGTCCGGCATCGCGCTCGCGATGGCGCACAGCTCCGGCAGTCCGTACCCGGCATTTGGCGCCCAGCTGGCGACCATCGTGCTCACCTCCGCGCTGCTACTCGAATTGCTCGGGCCGCTCGCCGTGCAGTTTGCATTGCGGCGCGCCGGCGAAGCGCACCCGGGGGATCAATCGCCATGATTTCCGCCGAAATGGAATTCAGGAGTTCCGGCGCCCTGACGATCGGCGTCGAGCTCGAGCTGCAGATACTGAATTCACGCGACTACAACCTCGCACGCGATGCCGCGGATCTGCTGGCCTTGCTTGACAAATCCGGTCATCCCGGCGCGGTCAAGCCCGAGATCACCGAAAGCATGATCGAACTGAATTCCTCGATTCACCGCGGTCATGGGCCTTTGCTCGCGGAACTGTTGCAGATCCGCGACATCGTGAGCGAAGCCGCGAGCCGTCTCAATGTGCGCATTGCCGGTGGCGGGTCGCACCCGTTTCACAAGTGGAACGAGCGCCGCATCTATCCGACCGAACGCTTCACGCACCTGCTCGAGCTCTACGGTTATCTTGCCAAACAGTTCACGGTATTCGGCCAGCACATTCACATAGGCTGCCCTGATGGAAATGCGGCGATCTACCTGGCGCACACGCTGTCGCGCTACATCCCGCATTTCATCGCACTTTCGGCGTCCTCGCCGTTTCAACAGGGCGCGGACACCAGTTTCCAGTCCTCGAGGCTCAACACGGTAAGCGCGTTTCCGCTGTCCGGCACCATGCCGTTTGTGCAGAGCTGGGACGAGTTCGTTGCCTACTTCATGAAAATGCGTGGTTACCACATCGTCGAAAGCATGAAGGATTTCTACTGGGACATCCGGCCCAAGCCCGAATACGGCACAGTCGAGATTCGCGTCCTCGATACGCCGCTGACCGTGGAGCGGGTAGCCTTGCTCGCCGCATATGCGCAAATTCTCGCACACTACGCGTTCGAGACAGGGCCGCTGCCGGTATCGGCGGAACTCTATCTGGTGTACCGATATAACCGTTTCCAGGCATGCCGTTATGGCCTCGAAGCAAGCTACGTCGATGCGCATACCGGGCGCAAGCTGCCGCTGCACCAGGACATGCTGCAAACGCTGGCGCTGCTGAAACCACACGCCGCGCAGATCGAAGCCTCCGCGGTACTCGAACAACTGCGTGCCGACCTTGCCGGGCGCTACAGCGATGCGGCGCAATTGCGCGCACTGCACCGGAAATTGGGGTCGCTCAACGATGTGGCGCGCTGCCAGAGCGATGCATGGATGGGACGCACGATCGAACCGGCATAGTGACCGCAGAGGGCTTTCGCTCCCGGCGCAGTTGTCGCCGCGGTCAAGCGGTCAGCGCGGCCCGATCGGGTCACGGTTCGCCTCGATCCCGGCTCGCCTCAGGCGTTCGGCCTGATCTGGCCGTCGATTATCCTGACCTTGTCACCCGCACGCCAGGTCGGCAGGCTGGATTCGCTGAACACGCGGCTGGAACCGTCGTCAAAGCGCACCGTGATCTGGTAGCTCTTGGTGGATTTCACCCGTTTCTCGATCTCGTTGCCGGCCACGGCGCCACCGACTGCGCCGACCACGGTCATGACGTCCTTGCCGCGGCCCGCGCCGACCTGGTTTCCGAGCAGTCCGCCCACAACCGCACCGCCAACCCCGCCCAGACCCGTGGCCTTGCCATTGGCGTCGACCTCGCGCACCGACTCGATCACGCCGCATTCGGCGCACCTTGCCTTGCTCGCAATCTGCACCGGGGCGGGCACTGTCTTCAGCGTCGAGGCGTGACGTTTTTCCGGCACTGCAGCAGGTGCCGCCGCCTTCGCGGGCGGATCGGCCGATTGCGGCGTGGCGCCGCTGCCTATGGATGTGGGAATCCAGCCCATGATCGCGCCTATCCCGGCGGCGCAAAACAGGATCAAGGCAATAGCGGCGATGATCAGGACGGGATTGGTGGGCTTCGCAGCTTGGGTTTCCATTGCGGCCTCCTGACGGGATTGCAAGCTGAAATCTACTCCTGCAACCCACAGAGGACAGTCGGAAAACATCGACGGCTGGCGTAAGATTTCTCCTACACCGCTGAATCCGTCCCGGACCGCGGGGCCGCGCCGGGGCGTTCCCGCTCCGGCCGCCATGCGCCTAGCGCTGCAATGGGCCGACTTGCGGGATAGCAACCGGGTAACGCATGGTTACGCGGTCGCCCTGGCGGAGCAGGTCCACCGATTCGGCTTTTGCCAAGGCCTCGACATCCCCCCACCCGAGACGGCGGTAGGGGGCAACATCGCCGAAACCGGAGACCCCGTCCGCAGGGCGGACCAGGATTGAAAGCAGCGCATGCTCCTGCGATAACTCCGCGGTCAGCACCAGTTCAGCCGGACGCGGCGCGGAGTCGGTCGCCGCAATCAGCGATGCCGTCAGTACATTGCGCACTGCGGCACGGGATACGTCAACGCCGATTTCCCGCGTTTCATTCCGGACCGTGAATCCGCGCATGCCGAATTCGGTCTTGAGCAATGTCAGACATTCGTCGATGCCTTCGCCAAGCATCGTGACCGCACCGTCTTCCGGGGCCAGCCAGCTGGCCAGGTTCGTGCAGGAGTGGATCGCGGAACGGGACAAACTCCTGATCTTCCCCAGATTCTCCCTCGCATCTCCCAGGTCCGGCACAGACGCCTGCAAGCGCCGATCAATTGCCTCGGTGATCAATTCAATGGGATGCAAGGCGCCTACCATGCCGTGGCGAAGGGCGGGTGCCAGCCGCCGCAACACGGCGTAGCGGGCCGCTTCGACGCGGCTTCCGGCATCACCTTCCACGGGAGGGGCGTACATGGCTGTGGTTCCACTCTGATCCGGAAGCGCTACAAGATACCCCAAATCGGGGCATGCCGCGAATGGATGTCGGATGTATTCCTACACCTGGATCAGTGTTTCGCCTATGGCCCTGATGGAGAACATGCATCAGCATGGCACTGCGTAGGACGCACTGGCGACAGAGGCAAAGGAATCCCTCGATGGATAACTGTCTCGAGTGGTTGATATCCGGGCGGATATTCCTGTGGATTCCGGGCGCGTACGACGCCCGCGCCACGCCGGTGGATCCTGGCGGCGTCCGATGCGGATTGGCCTCGCACAGCGCGTCTCTGTCCGCCGGTCAGGCTCATTCGTCGAAGGGAGGAGATCAAGCCGCAAATGGTTTCGCACATCGAAGACAGCATCACACAGTCTTGTCATATGCCGGCAACCGATCCCGGCACTGAAACAGGAGCCCGCTAATGCACCTCAGACTCTACCGTGCCTGGCGTTTCTATATTAGCCTTAACTATTCCTGGCATCTCGCCTGGCATACATCGGCGTACCGGTAGCCTTTGCAATGCGCATCGCGGCGCGTGTATGCGCCGGTCACGGTCGCGTGTCCGCGTAAGGTGCCACGAGAAGAACGCCCGCAATGCAGCCGTTACCGATCGACGTGTTCGATCCGGTTCAGCATCCCGTGGCAATGGGCCGCCGAACGCGACCGGCCTTCACGGCTGCTGATTCGCTCTGGTCAGGCATCATGCCAGGCGCCCATATCGTACGTTGCCGCGCATAACCGTCGGAGGTCTCCCTACATCCGGATCAGCCCTTCGCTTATGCCCTTGACGGGCAATGTGCTCGATCATGTCCTCGAGTCGGAGGGCTTGGCGGCTGCTGCAGCGGAAGCCGGAGCGCCGTCATCCAATCATGGAGATCAAGTCATGCAATCCGCTGTCGACCGATCGCAAAGACCGCTGAAGGTGTTTCTGGTCGAGGATTCCAAATTCGTCCGCGAACGCCTGCTCGAAGCAATTGCATTGACCCGAGAAACCGAATTCGTCGGCTGCGCGGAATCGGAAGCCGAGGCGGTTGAAAAGCTGAGCAACCTGGAATGCGATGCAATCGTTCTCGACATCAACCTTGCACGGGGCAACGGATTCGAGGTGCTAAAGTCGGTTCGCGCCAATCGCGTACGCTGGCCGCAGGTAATCGTATTCACCAGCTATGCCCTTCCTTTCTACCGCCAGCTAACCATGGAACTGGGGGCCAATTTCTTTCTCGACAAAGCCAAGGACTTCAAGCTGCTGCTGGAAATCATCAAAGTGCTTCCCGCCGCGGATGACCCGGCGCCTAACTGAGAACCGGTTTCAAGAAACGCCTTATGCACAATCGCACGGAGATCGAAATGGATTTTAACCAGGACAGCAATCTCGTCTTGACAGTGTTACGCGGGCATAACGACCGCTGGCACGTCGTCGTTGACGAGCTTCGCCAGCCTCTGGCGACGTTTGAACGGCCGCACGACGCCTGCGCTTGGGCGATAGCCCGCGCAAAGGGCAAGCGTGCCAGGATTTTCGTGGAAAATATTCCCGTCGACTATTCCTCTGCGCTGAGGGAACAGTAAAGCGCTCCCTGACATGCGCGTTGTCGATACTGGTGGCGTGTCGCTATCAGCGAAGAAAGCCGCATAAAACGGCCGCCATGTGCTCCAGTCCGCGTCGCAACGCGGAATCATAGAACCCCTGGCGCGGCACGCAGATGGCGCTCGCGTCGGGCACACGCCTACACACTAAACCGTCTTTTCCTGATACAACCCGTCCGCTCCATCGGACATCATCACTCCATGCCGCCCGGTGCGCTTTGGGCGGATGGGGAACCGGGGCCGCTGCGCGCCAGCAAGCAATTCGAAGCCTGCGGGAAGAACAGGAGTGCAATCCGACAGGGAAAGGAAAAGCATGGGCAGCTTCGGCGGGTACTGCGGGTGGCGGCAACTGTGGCTGGTATGCCTGGGCCTGTGCGTGTGGCTGGTCGTGCAGGTCATCAATACGATACTTCCGTCGCAAGCCGATGTCGCGGAGACCTACCTCAGACGAGCGATCGAGATAGAAAAGCGATTCGATTTCTCCCTCAGAAATGTGGACGGGTCGCAACTTGCTTCGCGCTACACCGGCGTCAGCAGCGACGAAGCGGTAATGCTGATCCGCGCCAAACTGCATCGCGCTTATTCCGGTGCACTCACGCAAGCGGGTGTGGTCGCACTGCATAAGCGTAACGCCGCATCGTTCGCTTTACCCAAGGCCTCCGGCCCCTTGCTGTGGCTGGATGAGCGGCCCCGGCTTACACCGGAGGCGATGGCGAATCTGGACTCCGAACTCGATCAGCTCACGCAATATTATCAATACAGGCGCGAGGTATTGCCGGCGCAGAAGCGCAAAGCCGTCGCCTACGGCGTAGTGCTGGTATGTCTGCCCATGTCTTTGTTATATCTGTTGGGCGCCCTGCGGGCGCGGGTGGCCGAAGAGCCGCGCGCGGCCGCGACTGCGGGGCCGACTGAACCGGCGCCGGCCGCGTGCAGCCTCGAGACCGATGCCGCACCCGAATTGGCAACGGAACCGGTGGATGGCCGCGGTGCTGGCAATGTTCATCTCCCGCGGACTTGTCCGCTGGGTCGTTCGTACCCGATCGGCGAAGCAATGGTTGCACATGCGTGATTCGGAGCGCAAGGCAGGACCGCTATCCGCGCATTCGGACTCGCTTGAACATCGCGCTGGTATCTGCGGCGTGCGTGGGGCCTCGAGGAAACGTCAAAGGAGCATGAACATGTTGAAATGGGCAGTGATATTCTTCCTGATATCCGTCGTAGCGGGGCTGATGGGATTTACCGGAATCGCCGTTGGCGCGGCGCAAATCGCCAAAGTGCTGTTCTTCATCTGCATCACCCTGTTTCTCATATTCCTTGTGATCGGATTGCTTGCCGCGCGCAAGCTGAGATAAGGCAAGGCCGGCAAACCGAGCGCTCCTTGCCGGCGCCGCCGCGCGCAAAACGTGCGGGCCGTTTCATTGCTCCGCAGCGAACACCGACGCAATCACGCCGGGCAAGCTTCGCGGATCAACCGGCTTGACCAGATGAAAGGCGAATCCGGCCTCCTTTGACCGCAGCCGGTCGCCTTCCGCGCCGTAACCGCTCAGCGCAATGAATCTTGCCCTTGCCAGTCCCACCTCGTCCCTTAGGCGGCGGGCGACTTCGTATCCATTCATCGCCGGCAAGCCGATATCGAGAAAAACCAGCTCGGGGTCGAACCCGCGCGCAAGCTGCAGCGCCGAAACGCCATCATGCGCGATTTCGACCACGTGCCCCCAGATGCCCAGCAGCACCTTGAGCGAATCCGCCGCGTCGGGGTTATCGTCGACGACCAGAATTCGCCGGGCCGTGGAAGCTGCCTCCGCGTTCTGCGCCCCCGCAATTGGGTTGGCGGCATGCTCGGCGGCTCCCTCCGCCAGCGGAAGCCACACGGTGAATTCGCTGCCCTTGCCGAGACCCTCGCTCGCTGCGGCTATGCGGCCTGCGTGCAAATGCACCAGCTGTTTTGCCAGAGACAGACCTATTCCCAGGCCGCTTTTCGATTGATCCGAAACAGTATCGGCCTGCGCAAACATCTCCCAGATCTTCGGCAGCATTTCGGGCGCGATCCCCACGCCGGTATCGCGGATGCGAACGACCGCCTCGCCCCGCTCCGCGCTCAAACTGACGTCAATGCGGCCTCCCGGCGCTGTGTACCTCCCGGCGTTTATCAGGAGGTTTTCGAGTATCTGCTGCAACCGCACCCGATCGCCTTCCACCCAGACGTCCTCCTCGGGCAGGGAAACGCACAATCGATGACCCGCTTCCTCGATCGGAGGCCGGCAGGTTTCGAGCGCGCGCATGATTTTCGCCGCAAGTTCGACTTTCTCCTTGCGCAGCCGGATCTTGCCCTGGGTAATCCGGGCGACGTCGAGCAGATCGTCCACCAGGTGCGACATGCGTTCGACCTGCCGCTCTATCATTTCCCGCAGCCCGCTCCCTTCCGCCGGCCACAGACCCGAAATGTGCATCGAGTGCAGGGCGGTGCGTATCGGCGCCAGCGGATTGCGCAATTCATGCGACAGTGTCGCGAGGAAGGCATTGGTCCTCCGGTTGGCGTCCTGTATTTTCCTGAACAGCAGGCAATTGTCCAGCGCCATCGCCACGCGCCCGGCTATGTCCGTGGCGAGCGCGAGCCCGGTGTCGCCATGCCCCTTTGCGGGGCTCGCGAACCCCAGGCAGAGCACCCCGTTGGTCTTTCCTCTCGCGACCAGCGGCAGCATGAGCAGCTGCACGATGTCGCATTGATTGCTTTCACTTCTGCGCGGCGGCACGTCACCGCGCGGGGACGGATCGCGGATGCCGAAGGAAATCCGGCCGATCGTCTTCTGCTCGCCCGTCGCCAGCACCTCGTTTATCGCGCTAAGCCAGGCGCGGTCGCGAACAATCGCGTTGTGAAAGTCCTCCGGATTCCATGCCGGCCCGCATGCGGTCCGAACCGAGGAACTTCCGTCCCCGTCGACCAGCGTGATTGCGCTGAAATCCCCCAGCGCGGGAACGAGCAGCCGTGTCGTGCCGGCCATCAGGGAATCGGCATCCAGCGAACTGCTCAGAATCCTGCCCGCTTCAGCAAGGAAGCTGGCGCGCCGCGTGAGCGCCTCCGCCGCCGCGCGGGCTGCCTGCTCGCGTGCCAGCGAAATGCGCTCATCGGCTTTCTTCCCGACCTGGTCCCTGAGATTGAACAACTGCACGAATACCGTGACCTTGCTGCGCAGAACGTCCGGCACCACCGGCGACAGGATGTAATCCACCGCGCCAAGCGAATATCCCCGCGCGGTATGCATCTCGTCGGCATACGCGGTGATGAATATGATCGGTATATGGGAAGACCGGGGGCGCGTCCGGATAAGCTGGGCAGTCTCGAATCCATCCATTCCGGGCATGTTGACGTCGAGCAGAATGACCGCGCAATCGTTTTCGAGCAGCCAGCGAAGCGCATCCGCGCCCGATCGCATCGTAACGATATTCTGATTCAGTTCTTCCAGAACGGTCCTGAACACCAGCAGCTTGTCATCCCGATCGTCGACAATCAGGATGTTCGCCCTGGCGCAGTTCGCGATCGCCGTATCCCCGGGAACGAATTCGCGCGAGGCATTCGGGGAGGCCTTCATGAGGCGGCGGGGATCGGGCGCTGGCATTGACATTCCGGCGCGGCAACGCTTAGCGTTGCAGCCATGCGCGAAGCACGCTCAACAGGAGCTCGCGCTCGACCGGCTTCGAAAGATAGTCCCAGGCGCCCGCTTCGATACAGCGCTCACGATCGCCCTTCATCGCCTTGGCCGTCACGGCGACGATCGGCAAATGCCTGCACGATCGGATCTTGCGGATTTCCTTCATCGTATCGATTCCGTCGAGCTCCGGCATCATTATATCCATCAGGACGATATCGATGTCCGACTGGTTTTTGAGGATATCGATTGCATCACCCCCGTTTTCCGCCGATACGATCTTCATGCCGTATTCCTCGAGCACAGACGACAATGCGAAAATGTTTCTGATGTCGTCATCGACGATAAGCACCTTCTTTCCGTCGAGCGCCTTATTCGACTGGTAGATGTCCTTCATGACGCTGCGATGCTGCTCCGGCAGCTCGCTTACATTCTGGTGCAGCACCAGCGTCGTCTGATCGAGCAGCCTTCCGAGGGAGTGCACCTGCCGTGCGAGCGGATGTCTGGCGACGATTCCACCGGCATCGGGAACTACCGCATTCACACCATCGCGCAGGACCACGATCGGCGTCTCGGCGCTGATCGAAAGCTGGTCGATTTCTTCGGATATCGTGGCCAGTATCGCATCGGCGGCAGTGGCGCCCAGGACTATGCAATCGCACGCCGAACCATTCAACGCGCTGCGGGCGCGCGCCCAATCGGGCGCGGCCAGGATATCGACACCGGGCATTCCTCCGATGTAATCGGTGATTCTATTCAGCGCGGCAGGCTCCTCGTCGACCACGAGAACGCGCTTGCGGCTTCCGTTCAGAATAATCTTCATTGAGTCGAGCATGGAACTCAGGACTTGCTTGTTTTGAACGGGCTTCGCGATAAAGTTCCTTGCTCCCGACCGGAGCGCGCGCTCGCGCGCCTCCTCGGTCGAAATGACGTAGACCGGAATATGCCGGGTCGCGACATCGCTTTTCAGGCGTCCGAGTACGCGCCAGCCGTCGATGTCGGTAAGGAATATGTCCAGCGTGATCGCGCAGGGCTGGAATTCCCCGATCAGGGCAAGGGCGGCAGCTCCCATCGAGGTGACCAGGCCTTTGAATCCTTTTTCCCGTGCTGTATCGAGCAGGAAACGCGCAAACGCCAGATCGTTCTCGATAATCAGCAGTACCTGGTCGCCCGGGGCAATGATGTCCCGGTCGTCTCCCGCTTCGTTTACCAGTGAGGCGACGTCGGTCCGCGGCGTCGTTATGACAAGACCGGCGCGCGCGTCGTCCGCGCGATCCGCACCATGTATCGCCGTCTGGATTGCGGCATTGGCCGCCGCAACGGCCGAGTCCGTGGAATTCCGCGATGTACGCGCCGCCATGTAGGTTTGCGGCAGGTAGAGTGTGAACACGCTGCCCTGGCTGGGCTTGCTCGCCAGCCGGATTTCACCGTGCAGAAGGCGCGACAGTTCCCTGCTGATCGCCAGCCCCAGGCCGGTACCGCCGTATTTCCGGCTGGTGCTGCCGTCAGCCTGCTGGAAGGCTTCAAACACGATTTGCTGCTTTTCCTGGGGAATGCCGATTCCCGTGTCGCTGACCGAAAGCGCCAGTACCTGGTTTGCGCGATTCAGGTCATCGTTGTCGGAACTCCATCCTGCGCTCGCCGACTGGATCGCGAACGTCACCTTGCCCTTCTGGGTGAATTTGAAGGCATTGGACAGCAGGTTCTTGATGATCTGCTGCAGGCGTTTCGAATCCGTGAATATCGATTTCGGCAGGCGCGGATCGAGCTCAATTGAAAATTGAACGTTTTTCGCCTCGGCCACATGGCGGAAGGTGCGTTGGACGTATCTGTGCAGTTCTTCGATGCGCAATTCGCTCACGTCGACCACGACCGTACCGGATTCGATCTTGGACAGATCCAGGATGTCATTGATAAGCATGAGCAGATCGTTGCCGGAGGAATGGATGGTCTTGGCGAACTCGATCTGCTTTTCGGTCAGATTGTGGTCGGTGTTGATGCACAGCTGATCCGACAGGATCAACAGGCTGTTCAGCGGAGTCCTGAGTTCGTGCGACATGTTGGCAAGGAACTCAGATTTGAATTTCGACGTCAACGCCAGTTGGTGCGCCTTGTCTTCCAGCGCCTGACGCGCCTGTTCGACTTCCTGGTTCTTGCGCTCGACTTCCTGGTTCTGGTGCGCAAGCAGGTGGGCTTTTTCCTCCAGCTCCTCGTTGGTGTGCTGCAGCTCCTCCTGGCGGCTTTGCAGCTCGTGCGCCAGCGACTGCGACTGGGTCAACAGGTCCTCGGTCCTGGTATTCGCCTCGATCGTGTTGATGACGATGCCGATGCTTTCGGTAAGCTGCTCGAGGAATGCCTGGTGGGTGTCGCTGAATCCTTCGAACGAGGCCAGTTCGAGCACGCCCTTGATCTGACTTTCGAAAATGATCGGCAATACCAGAACATTGCGCGGCACCGCCGCGCCCAGCCCCGAGGATATCTGCAGGTAGGTTTCCGGGACATTGGTCAACAGGATTTTGCACCTGTCGATCGCGCATTGGCCGACCAGTCCCTCGCCGAAGTCCAGGCGCTTTCCGTGCGCCCCTTTGCCTTCCGCGGCATAGCTTGCGCGGAGCACCAGGCTGGTCGTGTCATCGACCACTTCAAGTACATAAAACTCGGCGTACTGGGCGGCCACAACCGGCGCCAGCTCGGACAGGATGAGCCCGCCGACCGCATCGAGTGCCTTCTGCCCCTGCAGCATTCGGCTGAACTTGGCAAGATTGGTCTTGAGCCAGTTCTGCTCGGTATTCTTCTGCGTCGTGTCCCTCAGGTTGCGGATCATTTCATTGATCGTGTCCTTCAGCGACGCAACCTCGCCCTGCGCCTGCACCGTGATCGAACGGGTGAGGTTGCCTTGCGTCACCGCGGTGGCCACCTCCGCAATGGCGCGCACCTGTGTGGTCAGGTTTTCCGCAAGCTGGTTGACGTTCTCCGTGAGCCGCTTCCAGGTTCCGGATGCGCCCGGCACCTTGGCCTGTCCGCCGAGCTTGCCCTCGACGCCGACTTCCCGCGCTACACCGGTGACTTGCTCCGCGAAAATCGCCAGCGTGTCGATCATGCCGTTGATGGTGTCGGCCAGCGCCGCGATTTCGCCCTTCGCCTCTACCGTCAGCTTCTGTTTGAGGTCGCCGTCGGCCACGGCGGTCACCACTTTTGCGATGCCGCGCACCTGGCCGGTCAGGTTCCCCGCCATGGAGTTGACGCTGTCGGTCAGGTCTTTCCAGGTTCCCGAAACGCCGCGCACTTGGGCCTGCCCGCCGAGCTTGCCCTCGACGCCGACTTCCCGCGCAACACCGGTGACTTGCTCCGCGAAAATCGCCAGCGTGTCGATCATGCCGTTGATGGTGTCGGCCAG
>JAAOZY010000066.1 GCA_012274205.1 Betaproteobacteria bacterium | reverse complement strand
GCCTGGGCCGCGCGCCTGCGGCAGCTGTTCGAGTCCCACGCCGCCTGGCCGCAACGTGCGCCGGAGGACGGCATCGACTTCGTAGAGGTGGTGAAGGCGCTGCGCGCCCAGGCGAGCGCCGACGCCATCGTATGCCTGGACGCGGGAACCTTCGCCGCGCCGGTCTACCGGCATTTCGGTTTCGTGCCGCCGCAGCGCCTGATGTCGCCGCTGTCGGGCACCATGGGCTATGGCACGCCCGCCGCGATTGCCGCGCAGCTGCGCTTCCCCGGACGGCAGGTGATCTGCATGGCGGGCGATGGGGGGTTCATGATGAGCGGCAACGAAATGATCGCCGCGGTCGAGCGCAAGCTGCCGATACTGTTCATCCTCGCCAACAACGCGAGCTATGCGTCGATCCGCATTCAGCAGGAACTGCATTACCCCGGGCGCGTGCTCGGCACCAATCTGTTCAATCCGGACTTCGAACAGATCGCGCGCGCCTTCGGCATGCGCGCGCAGCGCGTGCTGCGCGCCGAGGATGTGGCCGGCGCGATTGCGGCGGGGCTTGCCGCCGGCGAGCCCTATTTTATCGAGGTCAAGTGCAGCCTCGCGGTCACGCTGCCGCAGCAGCGCTCGGATTAGCCTGTCCGCGCAAGCCGCGCACCGGCCCCCGGCGGTCTTGCGGCCGGCGCTGGCGGCCAGACAGCCCGCGCAGCGGTGCACGCTCGACGCGCGGGCTCAGCCGCTGCAGGCTGGCGCCCAGCGCGAGGCCCGGCGGAATCGCGTGCGCACCTTGCATGCACAGGCAAGCCTGGTGCGCTTCTAGACCAAGTCTATCCTGATTCAGCCGGATTTCACTGCCAATGCGGCGTTCAAAGGCGGAGTGCGGCAAAACGGCTGGTCGATATTTGCAAAAATCCGCCCGGCATTTGACCTTAATCAAATTGACCGCATATGGGTGACGGTACATTCAATCACCCTTTTGCTGATTTCCTCCCATCCTTCTGGGCAAAAGGGATCTTGCGGGCACTCGATAATCAAAATTCGAGTGTCCGTTTTTCTTTTGGGAGTCGGCTTTGCCCGCGGCGGTCGGCGCATTGACTTTCATCAACACTGGATTTGCGCGCGGCGCTAAGGTGTAATCAAGGCGCCGCAGGCGGGAACGAGCACCGGCACAGGCGCCGGCCACGCACAGGAAAGGAACCACCATGAGCTACAAGACCATCCTGGTACATATCGACTCCGGGAAGCGCTGTGCGCTGCGCCTTGACGTCGCCATTCGCCTGGCGCAGCAGCACAATGCCAATCTGGTCGGGCTGCATGTGGTCGCGCCGTTCGAGCCCCCGGGTTACGTGCTGGCGGAGATGGGGCCGGCGATCGTCGACGCGCAGAAGCACTCGACCGCGGTGGAAATTGCGCGCAGCGAAACCGAATTTACCAGGCAGATGGAGCAGGCGGGCATCGGCAATGCCGAATGGCGCGCCGCCATCGACGATCCGGTGGATGCCATGACCCTGCATGCGCGCTATGCCGACCTGGTGTTGATCGGGCAGACGGACACGTCCGAAGCCGCCAACGTCGGCGCCGATTTTCCGGAGCGCCTGGTGCTGGCAGCCGGCCGGCCGGTGCTGATCATGCCCAGCGTCGGCAAATTCGCCTCGATCGGCACGAGAATACTGGTCGCCTGGAATGCGAGCCGCGAAGCGACGCGCGCCGTCACCGACGCAATTCCGCTGCTGCAGCGCGCGGAAAAAGTGCATGTGATGGCGGTCAATCCGAGGAAGGGCGAACACGGCAATGTGCCCGGTGCCGATATCGGGCTCTACCTGGCGCGCCACGGGGTGCGGGTAGAGGTCAAGACCGATCACGGCGCCGAGATCGACGTGGGCAATGAACTGCTGTCGCGCGCGGCAGATCTGGATGCGGACCTTATCGTCATGGGTTGCTACGGCCATTCGCGCCTGAAAGAATGGGTGCTCGGCGGCGCCACCCGGACCATCCTGGGATCGATGACCGCGCCGGTGCTGATGTCCCACTAACGCGCCCGGGGGGCTCGGGCTGGATTGCCCCGGGCTGTGCCCTTGTTCCGGCTACCAGCTGCCTATCGCGGCGGGCGCGTCCTGTGAGAAAATCGCAGGGTTTTGTGGCCAGGCGGGCCGATGTCGGCTGCGTCCGCCATTCGAGGACAATCCGGTTTTCGCAATATCTAGAGGCGTCATCATGACCAGCAAACAGTACATCTACGCGTTCGAACAAGGCGATGGCAAGAACAAGATCCTGCTTGGCGGAAAGGGCGCCGGCCTGTGCGAGATGACACAGATCGGCCTGAACGTGCCGCCGGGCTTTACCGTCACCACGGAGGCCTGTCTGGCCTACCTCGAGTCGAACAAGCTCCCAGCCGGCCTGCTGGACGAACTCAAGACGCACATGGCGGCGCTGGAGAAGAAAACCGGAAAGGGCTTCGGCAACAGTAAGAATCCGCTGCTGGTTTCGGTGCGCTCGGGATCGGCGATATCCATGCCCGGGATGATGGATACCATTCTCAACCTCGGGCTGAACGAGACCTCGCTCGAGGGCCTGATCAAGCAGACCGCGAATCCGCGCTTCGGTTACGACGCCTATCGCCGCTTCATCCAGCTGTTCGGAAAGATCGCGCTCGGCATAGACGAAGAGCATTTCGACAAGAAAATGGCCGAACTCAAGCGCAAGCACGGTGCGCGCCTGGATCTGGATCTGTCGGCCGAGCACCTCAAGGAGCTTGCCGATGCGTTCCTCGACATCGTCAAGCGCCATACCGGCAAGCCGTTCCCGCAGGATCCGTTCGAGCAGCTCGAAATTTCGGTCGGAGCGGTCTTCCGCTCCTGGATGGGCAAGCGCGCGGTCGATTACCGCAAGCAGTTCAAGATCACCAAGGACCGGGCCAACGGCACTGCGGTCAGCGTCTGCACCATGGTGTTCGGCAACATGGGCAGCGACTCCGGCACCGGCGTGGGTTTCACGCGCAATCCGGGCACCGGCGAAAACGTGATCTTCGGCGAATACCTGACCAACGCCCAAGGCGAGGACGTGGTGGCGGGCATCCGCACGCCCAAGCCGATCGCCGACATGGAACAGGAAATGCCGGAGATATTCCGCCAGCTGGTGGAATTGCACAGCCGGCTCGAATCGCATTACCACGAAGTGCAGGATTTCGAGTTCACCATCGAGCGCGGCACGCTCTACTGC
>JAAOZY010000426.1 GCA_012274205.1 Betaproteobacteria bacterium | reverse complement strand
GATGGCTACGCCGAAAGCCTGGAAGAACTGCGCCTGCTCGCCACGAGCGCCGGCCTCGATCCGCGCGCGCTGATCCAGGGCAAACGGCAGCGCCCCGATCCGGCGCTTTTTGCAGGCTCGGGCAAGACCGAGGAGATCGCTGCCGCGGTGCGCGAGCACCAGGCGGTGGTAGTGGTGTTTAATCACGAACTCTCGCCCGCCCAGCAGCGCAATCTGGAACAGAAACTGGAGTGCCCCGTTCTGGATCGCACCGGCCTGATCCTCGGCATTTTCGCGCAGCGCGCGCGCAGTCACGAGGGCAAGCTGCAAGTGGAGCTGGCGCAGTTGGAGTATGCCTCGACCCGCCTGGTGCGCGGCTGGACCCACCTTGAGCGCCAGCGCGGCGGGCGCGGGTTCATGGGGGGGATGGGCGAAACCCAGATCGAGATCGACCGGCGCCTGCTGGCTAAGCGCGTCAAGCTGCTCAAGGACAAGCTGGTCCAGTTCAAACGCCGCCGCGACGTGCAGCGCCGCGCGCGCGTGCGCAGCGACGTGCTGTCGGTGTCGCTCGTCGGCTACACCAACGCCGGCAAATCCACGCTGTTCAATGCGCTCACGCACGCCGGCAGCTATACCGCCGACCAGCTGTTCGCCACGCTGGACACCACCACGCGGCGCTTGTACCTGGAGGGCAGCGGCAATCTGGTGCTGTCGGATACCGTCGGCTTCATCCGCGACCTGCCGCACGGCCTGGTCGCGTCGTTTCGCGCCACGCTCGAGGAGACCATTCACGCCGATCTGCTGCTGCACGTGGTCGACGCTTCGAGCAGCGTGCGCACGGAGCAGATAGCGGCGGTGAACGCGGTGCTGGCCGAAATCGGTGCGGACGCAATCCCGCAGCTGCTGGTGCGCAACAAGATCGACTTGACGCCCGAGTCGCCGGGTTTGGAGCGCAACGAGTATGGTAAAATCAGCAGTGTAAGCCTGAGCGCGAAGACCGGCGCCGGCCTGGATTTTCTCAGGACCGCCCTGGCCGAAGTCGCGGCCGCGAAAAAGTCCGCAGCAACCAATCGGGAACTGGAGCAGCATCATAGGGATTCGTATGTCACTTAATGATCCGCAATGGGGCAAGAAGGGTGGAAGCAACGGCCCGCCGGACCTCGATGAGTTGTGGCGCAATTTCAATCAGAAGCTGAGCGGCCTGTTCGGCCGGCGCGGCGGCGGTGGCGGCGGGTCCTCGATGCAGCCTCCGAACATGCGTCAGATTGGCGGCGGTGCGGGCGTGCTCGCCCTGCTGGTGCTGGCGCTGTGGCTGTCGAGCGGCTTCTACACCGTCGACGAGAAGGCGCGCGGCGTGGTGTTCACCTTCGGCAAATATACCGAAACCACCAACCCCGGCCTGCGCTGGCGCCTGCCGTTTCCGATCCAGTCGCAGGAAATCGTCAATCTGTCCTCCGTGCGCACGGTCGAGGTCGGCTATCGCAACAACGTGCAGACCAAGGTGCCGAAAGAGTCGATCATGCTCACCGGCGACGAGAACATTATCGACATCCAGTTTGCCGTGCAGTACACACTGAAGGATCCGCTCGCCTACCTGTTCAACAACAAGCGGCCCGATGAAACCGTGATGCAGGCGGCCGAGAGCGCGTTTCGCGAGGTGGTTGGCGCGAGCAAGATGGATTTCGTGCTGTACGAAGGGCGCGAGCAGGTGGCGACCGAAGCGCAGAAACTGATACAGGAAGTACTCGACCGCTATAAAACCGGCATCCTGATCAGCCGCGTGACGATGCAGAATGCGCAGCCGCCGGAGCAGGTGCAGGCTTCGTTCGACGATGCGGTCAAGGCCAAGCAGGATCTGGAGCGGCAGAAGAACGAAGGCCAGGCGTATTTCAACGACGTGGTGCCGAAGGCGCGCGGCGCCGCCTCGCGCCTGACCGAGGAGGCGCAGGGTTACCGCCAGCGCGTGCTCGCCAACGCCGAGGGCGAGGCGAGCCGCTTCAAACAGGTGCTGACCGAATACAACAAGGCGCAGCAGGTGACGCGCGACCGCATGTACATCGAGACGGTGCAGCAGATCATGAGCAACAGCAGCAAGATCCTGCTCGACGCCAAGAGCAGCGGCAACCTGCTGTACCTGCCGCTGGACAAGATCATGCAGATGTCGGCGGGTACCCTGCCGGGGCCGGCGGCGTCGTCGCAGCAATCGCTGGTCGAACCGGCGACAAATCCGAATTCCGCAGCGCGCTCGCGCGACGCCCTGCGCGGAAGAGAAAGAGAGAGCCGGCCATGATGAACAATCGCATGGGAATAGCGCTCGCTTTCGTGCTGGCTGTGCTGGTGCTGGCGAGCATGTCGATGTTCACGGTGGATCAGCGCGAGCGCGCCATCGTGTTCCAGCTGGGCGAGGTGAAGGAAGTCATCACCACCCCAGGGCTGCACTTCAAGTGGCCGTTCATCCAGAACGTGCGCTTCTTCGATGCGCGCATCCTTACGCTGGATACGCCCGACGCCGAGCGCTATATCACCTCGGAAAAGAAGAACCTGCTGGTCGATACCTTCGTCAAATGGAAGATTAACGACGCAAAACAGTTCTACAAGAGCGTAGGCGACGAGACGCAGGCGCAGACGCGGATTTCGCAGACCGTCAATGCCACGCTGCGCGAGGAGTTCGGCAAGCACACGGTGCAGGAAGTCGTGTCGGAAGATCGCGACACAATCATGAAAGCCGTGCGCGAGCGCGCCAATCAGGATGCGAAGCAGATCGGCGTCGAGATCATCGACGTGCGCCTGAAGCGTGTGGACCTGCCGCAGGAAGTGAGCGACTCGGTGTACAAACGCATGGACGCGGAGCGCAAGAGCGTGGCCAACCAGCTGCGTTCGGAAGGCTCGGCCGCGTCCGAGCGCATTCGCGCCGAAGCGGACAAGGAACGTGAAGTGATCATCGCCAACGCCTACAAGGACGCGCAGCGCATCAAGGGCGAGGGCGATGCCAAGGCAGCGGCTGCGTACGCGCAGGCGTACAGCCAGAATCCGGAGTTCTACGCCTTTTACCGCAGCCTCGAGGCTTACCGCTCGAGTTTCAAGGACCGCAGCGACGTGCTGGTGCTGGAGCCTAACTCAGACTTCTTCAAGTACCTCAAGGGTCCCGGCAAAGGCAGCAAGTAGCGTACGCCGGAGAAGGGGGATGGGGACCACTTTCCTCATGGCGCTGGCGCTGATGCTGGTAATCGAGGGCGTCCTGCCGTTCCTGTTCCCGGCGCAATGGCGCGAGACCTTTCGCCGCATTATCCAGTTCAGCGACGGACAGATCCGGTTCTTCGGGCTGACATCGATGATCGCCGGTTTGCTGCTGTTGTTGTTCGCCAAGTAAGGAGCAAGGGGTGAGGAGCGAAACCAAAGACATGGCCGCGCCCGCCGCCGTTCCGCCGCCCGTGGTGCCGCATGCGTAACTGGGTTCTTCCCGAATACATCGAGGACATCCTGCCGCCCGAGGCGCGCCGGATCGAATCGCTGCGCGCACGCCTGCTGGAGCTGTTCCGCGTCCACGGTTACGAGCTGGTGATGCCGCCGCTGCTGGAGTACCTGGAGTCGCTCCTGACCGGCACCGGCCACGACATGGACCTGCGCACGTTCAAGCTGGTGGACCAGCTGTCGGGGCGCACCATGGGCCTGCGCGCCGACATCACGCCGCAGGTCGCGCGCATCGACGCGCATCTGCTCAATCGCGAAGGCGTGACCCGGCTGTGCTATTGCGGCCCGGTGCTGCACACACTGCCGGCCGGGCTCACCTCGACGCGCGAGCCGCTGCAGATCGGGGCCGAGATCTACGGCCACGCCGGCATCGACAGCGACCTGGAAATCCAGCGGCTGCTGGCGCAGGCGCTGAAGCTGTGCCAACTGACCGATGCGCGCCTGGACATCGGCCACGTGGCGGTGTTTCGCACGCTGGCGCAGCGCGGCGGCGTCGCGCCCGCGCTCGAGGCCGATTTGTTCGCCGCGCTGCAGGCCAAGGACGCATCCGCACTGCAGGCCCTGACGCAGGGGCTGGACCGGACAACGCGCAATGCGATTCTGCTGCTGCCGGAGCTGTATGGCGGGCCCGAGGTGATCGCGCGCGCCGGGCGCGAACTGCCCAGGCACGCCGAGATCAAGGGCGCGCTCGCCGATCTCGAGCGCCTGAGCGGCACGCAGGACGTCGCGGTCGGCATCGACCTCGCGGACCTGCGCGGCTACCACTATCACAGCGGCGTCACCTTCGCCGCCTACTGTTCGCGGCGGCCCAATGCGATTGCGCTGGGCGGGCGCTATGATGGCGTTGGCAAGGCCTTCGGCCGCGCCCGGCCGGCGACCGGCTTCACCCTGTACCTGCTGGAACTCGCACGGCTCGCGCCGGGCGCGCCGGCCCCGGGATGCATACGAGCGCCGCGCCCGAGCGAGCCCGCGCTCGCAGCCGAAATTGCGCGCCTGCGCGCGGCCGGCGAGGTGGTGATTCAGGATCTGCCCGGGCACGAGAACGATAACGACGAGGGGCGCTGCACGCGCGCACTGGTCAGGAGCAAAGGCAAGTGGCTGGTGAAAAAGACATGAAGCCGCGCGCGG
>JAAOZY010000065.1 GCA_012274205.1 Betaproteobacteria bacterium | reverse complement strand
GATCGGCTATCCGGTGCTGATCAAGGCCTCGGCCGGCGGCGGCGGCAAGGGCATGCGCATCGTCGACAAGGCCGCGGATTTCGCCGCCGCGCTCGCCTCCTGCCAGCGCGAGTCCAAGGCGAGCTTCGGCGACGCGCGCGTGCTGCTGGAAAAATACCTCACGCGTCCGCGCCACATCGAGATCCAGGTGTTCGCCGATACCCAGGGCGACGCGCTCTACCTGTTCGAGCGCGACTGCTCGGTGCAGCGGCGCCACCAGAAGGTGCTGGAAGAGGCGCCCGCGCCGGGCATGAGCCAGGCGCGGCGCAACAGCATGGGCGAGGCGGCGGTCGCGGCGGCCAAGGTGATCGGCTACGTCGGCGCAGGCACGGTCGAATTCATCGCCGAGCCGGGCAAGGGCAAGGCCGCCGGCACTTTCTATTTCATGGAGATGAACACCCGCCTGCAGGTGGAGCATCCGGTGACCGAAATGATCACCGGGCTCGACCTGGTCGAATGGCAGCTGCGCGTGGCCGCAGGCGAAGCGCTGCCGCGCACGCAGGACGAACTCGCGATCAGCGGGCACGCGCTCGAAGCGCGCATCTACGCCGAGGACGCGGCGAAGAACTTCCTGCCTTCGACCGGGCGCATCAGCCACCTCGCCACGCCGGCCGAGTCGCGCCATGTGCGCATCGACACCGGCGTGCGCGCCGGCGACACCATCACGCCCTACTACGACCCGATGATCGCCAAGCTGATCGTGTGGGATGCGGACCGGCCCGCGGCGCTCGCGCGCATGCGCCGCGCGCTGGAGCAGTTCCAGGTTGTGGGCGTGACCACCAATGCCGAATTCCTTGCGCGGCTGGTTGCGTGCGAGGCCTTCGCCACGGCGGACCTGGACACCGGGCTGATCGAGCGCAACCAGGCCGAACTCCTGCGCGCGCCGCCCGTCGCCGGCGACGAGGTGCTGGCGCTCGCAGCGCTGGCGGAACTGCTCGCGATCGAGCGCCGCGCGCAGGAGCGCGCCGCAAGCTCGGGCGAACCTCATTCGCCCTGGGGCAGCTGCGACGGCTGGCGCCTGAACCAGGACAACCATCACATCCTGGTGTTCCGCCAGGGCGAGCGCGAACAGGCGGTCACCGCGCATTACCGCCCGGGGCGCTTCGAACTCGAGCTGCCCGGCGGCAGGCATACGCTCACCGGCGCCTGGCAGGCCGACGGCAGCCTCACCGCCTGGCTCGAGGACGCGGTGCTGCAGGCCAATGTGGTGCGCAACGGCGCCATGCTCGACGTGTTCTTCCGCGGCAATCGCTACCGGCTGGAGCTGCACGATCCCGCCTTGCACGAAGTCGAGACCGACGCCCATGGCGGCAATCTCGCCGCGCCGATGCCGGGCAAGATCATCGCAGTGCTGACCGCGAGCGGGGCCAAGGTGGCCAAAGGCACGCCGCTGATCATCCTGGAAGCGATGAAAATGGAGCACACCATCATCGCCCCGGCGCCCGGCACGGTGAAGGCAATCCACTACAAGGTCGGCGAGCAGGTCGACGAAGGCGCCGAGCTGCTCGCATTCGAGCTCGAGTAGCAAAGGCGCGCAGCGGAATCCCAGCCATGATCTTGCCCAAGAAAGTACGCATCGTCGAAGTCGGACCGCGCGACGGCCTGCAGAACGAGCCCGGCGTGGTGCCGGCCGCGGTCAAGATCGAACTAATACACCGGCTCGCCGACGCCGGCCTGCGCGCGATCGAAGCTACCGCCTTCGTTTCGCCCAAGTGGGTGCCGCAGATGGCGGACAATGCCGAGGTCATGGCCGGCATACGCAAGAAGCCCGGCGTGGCCTATCCGGTGCTGGTGCCCAACATCAAGGGCTTCGAAGCCGCGCTCGCCGCGGGCGCGGAGGAAATCGCCGTGTTCGGCGCCGCCTCCGAAGCTTTCAGCCAAAAGAACATCAACTGCTCCATCGCCGAAAGCCTGGCGCGCTTCGAGCCGGTGGCGCAGGCGGCGCAGCGCAATGGCATGCGCGTGCGCGGCTACATCTCCTGCGTCGCCGGCTGCCCCTACCAGGGCGAAGTCGAGCCGGCCGCGGTGGCCGAAGTCGCGGCCGAACTCGAGCGCATGGGCTGCTACGAAATTTCCCTGGGCGACACCATAGGTACAGGCACGCCCGGCAAGATCCAGGCGATGCTGTCCACCGTCGCGATCGCAGTGCCGATGGAAAAGCTCGCGCTGCACTTTCACGACACCTACGGCCAGGCGCTGGCCAATCTGTATGCCGCGCTCGAACTCGGCGTGGCCACCATCGACAGTTCGGTCGCGGGCCTCGGCGGCTGCCCCTACGCCAAGGGCGCATCGGGCAATGTCGCCACCGAGGATGTGCTCTACATGCTCGAAGGCCTGGGCATACACACCGGCGTCGACCTCGAACGCGTGTTCGAGGCCGGCCGCTACATCTGCGCCCAGCTGCAGCGCGAGCCAAGTTCGAAAGTCGCGCGCGCCATGGCGGCGAAGAAACAAGCGTGAGTTCGCAAAGCGTGCGCGCGCCGGAGGCGGAAGTCGCCTCGCCCTGCATCGATGTCTGCCGCATGGATGCGGCCAGCGCCTACTGCGAAGGCTGCCGCCGCAGCCTCGAGGAAATCGCCGGCTGGTCGGCCTACAGCGCGGCACAAAAGCGCGCGGTGCTGGCGCAGCTGCCGGCGCGCAAAGCCCGGCCTTGAGCCTGCCGCCGCAAATGCGCGTGCTCGAGCGCGGCTGGCTGTCGAGCAACAGCATCCTCATCGACGACGGCGCGGCCTGGGTGCTGATCGACAGCGGTTATGTCGCGCACGCCGCGCAGACGCTGGCGCTGCTGCAGCATGCGCTGGCCGGCAAGCCGCTCGCGCGCCTGATCAACACCCACTGCCACTCCGACCACATGGGCGGCAATGCCGCGGTGCAGCGCGCCCACCGCTGCCGCATCAGCATACCGGCGGGCGAAGCGCGCGCCATCGCCGCCTGGGACGAGGCCGCGCTGATGCTCGGCCACACCGGCCAGAGCGCCGAGCGCTTTGCCTGCGACGACACCATCGCCGCGGGCGACGTCCTGCGCCTGGGCGGCATCGAGTGGGAAGCGCTGGCCGCGCCAGGACACGACATGAACGCGCTCATGTTGTATTCACGCGAGGCGCACATCCTGATCTCCGGCGATGCGCTGTGGGAAAACGGTTTCGGCCTGATCTTCCCCGAGCTGTTCGGCCAGTCGGGCGGCTTCGCCGCGACGCGCGCGACCCTGCAGGCCATCGCGCGCCTGGACGTCAATACGGTCCTACCGGGGCATGGCGCGCCCTTCGGCGACGCTGCGCGCGCGCTCGACACCGCGTTCGCGCGCCTGGATGCGTACGAGCGCGAACCGGCCAAACTCGCGCGCCACGCGCTCAAGGTAATCCTCAGCTTTGCGCTGATGATCAAAGGCAGGATGGCGCTGGCGGAGCTGCCGCGCGTTCTCGCCGAAACGCCCTTCTACGGCGAAATCAACCGGCGCTTCCTGCAATGGTCCGAGGCCGAGCTGCGCGCGTACCTGGTGCAGGACCTGCAGCGCGCCGGCGCGCTGAAAATCGAGGATGGCTGGCTGCTCGCGGCCTAGACGGCACACCCGGTGACTTGCCTTATTCGGCAAGTCAATCGGACTGTCGCCCAGTCCAGGCCTGCGTCATCGTGTTCGCAATGTTTTTAATTGCCGGCTAGCCGGACTTCTTTCCTCGCGGTATCGCCCTGCCGCTGTCGCGCCAGGCGACCGCCTTGTGGAAGCCCGCCTGCTCGGCGTAGCCCTTGAACCACAGGCCCTCGGGCGAGTGGCGCGTGATGCCGTCGAACAGGGTGGCGAACATCTGCGTCGTTGCCAAGCCCATGTTTTCGTAAGCCTGGTTGATCATGAGCTTCTGCATCATCAGCTGGTTTTTCGGCACGCCCGCCATGCGCGCGGCCAGCGCATCCACCGCCGCATCGAGCTCCTTCGCCGGCACCGCATCGTGCACCAGGCCCCATTCCTTCGCCGTCCTGCCGTCAATGGTGTCGCCGGTGAGCAGCATGCGCTTGGCTTTTTCCGCGCCGAGGCGGAACACCCACATGGCGGTGGTCGGGCAGCCCCACACGCGCGCCGGCATGTAGCCGATCTTCGCGTCCTCGGCCATGATCACGATGTCCGCGCACAGCGCGATGTCGCTGCCGCCCGCGACCGCGTAGCCGTGCACCTTGCAGATGGTGGGCTTGTAGCTGCGCCACAGCGAGAAGAAGTCGTCGGTATTGGCTTTCATGCCGCGGTAATCGAGCATCGGATCCCAGGGCATCTCCTGCGTATAAGCGTTCCTGCCCTTGTTCTCGGCGTAGTCCTTGAGATCGTAGCCGGCGCAGAACGCGCGCCCGGCGCCGGCGAGCACGATCACATGCACGCCGTCGTCGGCATTGGCCGCCTCCACCGCGCGGCGGATTTCGCGCGGCATGGCCGCGTTGATTGCGTTCAGCCGCCGCGGCCGGTTGAGGGTGATGCGCGCGATGCGGCCCTGCTTCTCGTAGCGCAGCGTCTTGTAGTTGCCCGTCTTGTCCTTGCCCATTGCGCGCTCAGTCGTACTTGCGCGTGTCGTCGATGACCTTGCCGTCGTTGGGCAGGCTGCCGGCGGGCACGAATTCGACTTCGCCGCGCAGCTTGGTCACATCGCGGATGCTGGCGACCAGCGCGGCTTGCAGGCGCGCATCTTCGCTCTTCGCTTCGCAGCGCAGGGTCATGCTGTCGTTGCCGGTGGTGCCAGCGACGACCAGGCGCGCCTTGAGCAGCTCGGGATGGCGCCGCACGATCTCGCCCAGCTGCTTCGGCGTGACGAACATGCCGCGCACCTTGGTGGTCTGGTCGGCGCGCCCCATCCAGCCCTTGATGCGCACATTGCTGCGCCCGCAGGGACTCGTGCCCGCAAGCACGGCGGAAAGGTCGCCGGTGCCGAAACGCACAAGAGGATAGTCCGGATTGAACGTGGTGATCACCACTTCGCCCACCTCGCCCGGCGCCACCGGGTCGCCGGTGCCCGGGCGCACGATTTCGAGCAGCAGATCCTCGTCGAGGATCATGCCTTCGGTGACGCTGCCGTCGGGCAGCGCCGATTCGTAGGCGAGCGAGCCCAGATCGGCGGTGCCGTAGGACTGCATCACGCGGACGCCGCGCTCGCCCAGGGTCTTCCGCAGCGCCGGCGGCAGGTATTCGCCGCCGACCATCGCATACTTCAGGCAGCCGATGTCGGCCTTCAGTTCGTCGGCCTTGTCCACGATCAGTTTGAGAAAGGACGGCGTGCCTATGAACGCGCTGATGCGCAGATCGGCGATGGTCGAGACCTGCATTTCGGTCTGGCCGATTCCGCCGGGCACCACGGTGCAGCCGAGCGCGCGCGCCCCCGACTCCATCATCGAGCCCGCCGGCGTGAAATGGTAGGCGAAGGTGTTGATCACCAGGTCGCCTGCGCGAAAGCCGGCGGCGAACAGCGCGCGCGCGGTGCGCCACCAGTTCGGCGCCATGCCTTCGGGCTCATACACCGGCCCGGGCGAGACGAAAATCTTCGCCAGCTGCTTCAGCGGCGTCGCGTTCAGGCCACCCAGCGGCAGCGCGCGCTTTTGCAGTTCCGGCAGGTCGGACTTGCGCGTGACCGGCAGCCGCGCCAGCGCAGCGCGTGAGCCGACTGCCTGCGCGTCGACCCCGGCCAGTATGCGCGCGAAGCCCGGCGCGTTCTTTTTTGCATGCGCGATCTGTGCCGGCAGCGCCGCGAACAGCGCGCGCTCGCGCTCGGCCGGATCGCGGGTTTCGAGGGCGTCGAAATGTTCGTTCATGTGAAAGCTTCCGTTTGCCGCGTGGATAGTAAAGGGCTGGGGAGAAGGCCGGCCGTTTCAAGCGACCCGCGCCTGCGGCGCAGGGATGCAAGCGCCCTCAGGCGAGCCAGCGCTTGCGCCGCTTGTAATGCTTGACCTCGGAAAAGCTCCTGCGCCCGGCACCGGAAATGCCGAGATAGAACTCCTTCACGTCCTCGTTGACCGCGAGCTCGGCGGCGATGCCGTCCATGACCACGCGGCCGTTCTCGAGGATGTAGCCGTAATCGGCGTAGCGCAGCGCCACCATGGTGTTCTGCTCCGCCAACAGGAAGCTCACGCCCTCTTTCTGGTTCAGGCTTTTCACGATCTCGAAGATCTCCTCCACCAGCTGCGGCGCGAGCCCCATGGACGGCTCGTCCAGCAGGATCATGCTCGGCCGCGCCATCAGCGCGCGCCCGACCGCGGTCATCTGCTGCTCGCCGCCGGAGGTGTAGCCGGCGAGGCTCGCGCGCCGCTGTTTCAGGCGCGGGAAGTAGTTGTAGACCTTTTCGAGGTCGGCCGCGATCTCCGCGCCGCTGGCGCTGCGCGTATAGGCGCCGGTGAGCAGATTGTCCTCTATGCTCAGATGCGCGAAGCAGTGGCGCCCCTCCATCACCTGGATCACGCCGCGCTTGACCAGGTCCGAGGGCGTGAGCTTTTCGATGCGCTCGCCCTTGTATTCGATATAGCCCTTGGTCACGTCGCCGCGCTCGCCGCGCAGCAGGTTCGACACCGCGCGCAGCGTGGTGGTCTTGCCCGCGCCGTTGCCACCGAGCAGGGCGACAATCTTGCCTTCCTCGACGGTGAGCGACACGCCCTTCAACACCAGGATGACGTGGTTGTAAATGACCTCGATGCCGTTCACGGTGAGCAGGGTGGCACTCATCGGGGCGTTCTCCTAAAGTTCTGCGGCTTTTCGGGAAACTCGGACCAAGCTTCCTGAAAAACCGCCTGTGCCGCGGCATTCGCGGCACAGGCGGACGGTTGACAATTTATTGCGAAGCTTCCTTGGCGCAATCGCGCGGGGTGATGTGCGCCTCCGCCGCGTATTTCGCCGCCGACGCACGGATGATCGGCTGGATGATCTGCAGGTCCGACTCGTACGGGCCGGCGGTGATCTTCCAGTTCTTCCCGTCCCAGGTCTCGATGTGGGCGCTGTGCGAGCCCTCGTGGTCGACGCAGGTGGTCTGAATCGGGTCCATGAAGCCCTCGAAGCCGAGTTTCTTGATTGCCGCCTTGTCCAGCGCAAGGTTTTCCAGGCCCCAGCGCACTTGCTCGCCGGTCAGCGGTTTCTTGCCGTAGCGGGTCTGGGCGCGCTTCACGCCTTCTACCGCCATCATCGCCGACACCATGCCGCGGTTGTACAGCACCTCGCCTACATCTTCCTTCTTGCCGGTGCCCTGGCCCTTGTCGTAGACATACTTGATGATGTCCTTGTGCACCTGGCCCTGGCCCGCGGGCGCGAGGAAGGTCAATGCGTGATAACCCTTGGCGCCGTCGCCGGCCGGAAGCACATCAGGCTCGGCCCCCGACCACCACACGCCGTACATCTTGTCGCGCGGATAGCCGGT
>JAAOZY010000425.1 GCA_012274205.1 Betaproteobacteria bacterium | reverse complement strand
TCTATCGATGCATCCGAAGAAGCGCTGCAAATTGCACAGCGGAATCTTGAACACAACGGACTTGATCATTCGCGTGCAGAATGGCAATGCGCCGACGTGTTCCAGGCCTTGCGCACGTTGCGCGACCAGAACAGGAAATTCGACCTGATCATCCTCGACCCGCCCAAGTTCGCCCCCACTGCCGCCTTCGCCGAAAAGGCCGCGCGCGGCTACAAGGACATCAACCTGCTGGCGCTGAAGCTGCTCAAGCCCGGCGGGCTGCTGGCGAGCTTTTCCTGTTCCGGCGGCGTTTCCGCCGAGCTGTTCCAGAAGATACTCGCCGGCGCGGCGCTGGACGCAGGCGTCGACGCGAGCATCGTCGGGCACTTCGCCGCTGCAGCGGACCATCCGGTGCTGTTATCCTTCCCCGAGGGGGACTACCTCAAGGGGCTGCTGCTGCGGCGCGGGTAGGGGATAATCTGCGCCTCGGAGCGTAGCGCTTCGCTCCGAAATTGTTGAACATTGCAAACGCGACGAGGCAGGCGCAGCTTGCCTAAGCGACGTACAGACATGCCAAAATTGACAATCGATCTGAATTCAGACAGGCGGAACTGCAAATGAATCCACAGGACATGGTGCCGGTCACCATACTCACCGGCTTTCTCGGCAGCGGCAAGACCACGCTGCTCAACCGCATCCTCAAGGAGCAGCACGGCAGCCGCGTCGCCGTGATCGAGAACGAATTCGGCGAGGCCGGCATCGACAACGAGCTGCTGGTGCAGGACACGGGCGAGCAGATCGTCGAAATGAACAACGGCTGCATCTGCTGCACCGTGCGCGGCGACCTGGTGCGCATCCTCGGCGAGCTGCAGGCCAAGCGCGAAGCAAAGGAGCTCAATTTCGAGCGCGTCATCATCGAGACCACGGGCATGGCCGATCCCGGCCCGGTGGCGCAGACCTTCTTCATGGACGAGGACATCGGCAACTATTACCTGCTCGATTCCATCGTCACGCTGGTGGATGCGAAACACGCCGAAAAGCAGCTCGACGATTTTCGCGAGGCGCAGGAGCAGGTCGGTTTCGCCGACCGCATCCTGCTGTCCAAGACCGATCTGGTCAGCGCGGTGGAACAGGAGCAGCTGAAAGCGCGCCTGGTCAAGATCAACCCGCGCGCGCCGATCAAGCCGGTGCATTTCGGCGACGCGCCGCTCGCCGACATCCTCGATATCCGCGGCTTCAACCTCAATGCGATCCTCGAGATCGAACCCGGTTTCCTCGAGGAAGACGAGCACGAGCACGACGACGCGGTGCATTCCTTCGTGTTCCGCGCGGATGCACCCTTCGACGGCGTGAAGCTGGAGGAATTCCTCTCCGGCATGATCCAGGTCTACGGCCCGGACCTGCTGCGCTACAAGGGCGTGCTGTGGCTGGCTGAGAACGACAACCGGGTGGTGTTCCAGGGCGTGCACATGCTCATGGGCGGGGACGTAGGCAAGCCCTGGGGGCCGCAGGAGGAACGCCGCAGCGTGATGGTGTTCATCGGCAGGAATCTGCCCGAAGACCTGTTCGTGCAGGGACTGAAGCAGTGCCTGGTCCCCTAGGGGTAAACCCAACGCACAGGATTTCGGCGGCCAGTCTGGATTAGAATCGCGCCATGACCCTGTTTCCGGCCCAAGGCGCGCGCGCGCTGAAATGCCTGTTGCTCGCCTTCATCGTGCTGTTCGCCCAGCAGGCGGCGCAGCTGCATGCGCTCGGGCATGCCGAGGAGCAGCTGGCGCAGCCGCACAAGGGCAAGGCGCCGCCGCATTCGATCGAGCAGTGCTGCATCGCTTTTCACGCGGTAGGCAGCGCGCTTACCGCAATCCTCGCCGCGCCGGAGTTCGACTCCCGGCACAGCGAGCGCACTCCCTGGTTCCGCAGCGAAGCGCGCGCTTCCGCGGTCTACCGCCTCCCCGCCCGCGCCCCTCCGCAAGCCATCCAGCTTTAGTTGCTTAGCTGGTGCCTGCCCGTTCCTGACCGGGCGGGCTTCCTCGCCCCTTTTGGGCGCATTGCGTGAGGAAGACGGACATGATCAAGCGAACACTCATGGCGGCCGCCGTGGCCGCTGCGCTGGCTGCGCCAGGCACGGCATCGGCTGTGACCGATGCGGAAATGCAGGAGCTGCGCGCGCAGGTGCAGCAGATGAAGCAGAATTACGAACAGCGCATCGAGGCGCTGGAGCGGCGGCTGCAGCAGGCCGAAGGCTCGACGCGCAAGGCGGAAGGCGCGGCGGCCAAAGCCGAGGGCCTTGCCGCCAAGTCCGCCGAGGTCGCAGCGAAAGCCGAGGCGCGCTCGGCGTCTGCCGAGAGCGCGGCAATACAGGCCAACACCCGCCCGGCGTCCGAGGCGGCATTCAATCCGGCGGTATCGGTGATACTCAACGGCACCTATGGCAATTTGTCGCAGGACCCGGCACGCTACCGGGTCAGCGGCTTTGCCCCGGCGGGAGGCGATGTCGCGCCGGGCAAGCGCGGCTTCAGCCTGGGCGAGTCCGAACTCGCCCTCGCCGCGAACGTCGACCATTATTTTCGCGGGACGCTGATCGCCTCGCTGCAGCCGGACGATACGATCGGCGTCGAGGAGGGCTATTTCCAGACGCTCGCCTTGTCGCACGGACTGACGCTCAAGGCCGGGCGCTTCTATTCCAGCATCGGCTACCAGAACGACATCCACGCCCATGCCTGGGATTTCACCGACGCGCCGCTGGCGAGCAAGGTGTTTCTCGGCGGCCAATTTGCCGACGATGGCGTGCAGCTCAAATGGCTGGCGCCGACCGACACCTTTTTCGAACTCGGTGCCGAGGCCGGCCGCGGACGCAGCTTCCCGGGCAGCGACCGCGACAAGAACGGGGTCGGTGCTGCCAATCTTTCCGCCCGCCTGGGCGGAGATTTCGGCAGCGGCGGCGCGTGGATCCTGAATCTGTCGAACCTGCGCACCACGGCGCAGAACCGCAGCTACAGCGATATGAACGCGCTCGGCACCCAGGTCGACAACAGCTTCAGCGGCGCGAGCAATCTCTGGGTGCTCGGCGGCATCCTGAAGTGGGCGCCCAAGGGCAACGACACCGAAACCAATTTC
>JAAOZY010000424.1 GCA_012274205.1 Betaproteobacteria bacterium | reverse complement strand
CCCATACCGATAGCCAGTCTTCACTGAGGCCTTGCGTTGTTCGTTCCATGGCCAATCTCCCTTGCGGTTAAGCAGTTATCAAAGGACCAGATCTGTCACGCGATCTCGGGTGAGACCTGTGACGTTTCGATTTCGGCTGAATTTACGGGACAAGCTTCGCATCAATTGTCAAGGCTGCTATTGACTATTCGCATAAAACTGTTTGCCGTCGTTGCGGCATTGGCAACGGGATGCGCGCAAGTGCATGGATATGCAAACGGGAACCGGTTGCATCAGCAGAAATCCATCACTTTTGAAAATGGAGATCAGCCTGGGATCTAACTATTGCGAGAACTAGGTTGCCGAATATGGCAATTAATGCTCAATCGCAATTACCTATCATGTCGATCCAAAAGCAAGATATACGGACGATTCCCCGGCGCAATTGCCTGGCTGGCGGCAGCCAGGGCATCGGCTTCAGGCGATGGTCACGCCGCCGTCGGCGACTATTGTCTGCCCGGTGATGAAGGTGGCTGCCCTGGAGGCGAGGAACACGGCGATGCCGCCGATCTCCTCGGCCTCACCCAGGCGCCGCAGCGGCGTTATCGCTTCGCGCGCCTTGCGTGCCTTTTCGTTTTCCCACAGGGCGCGCGCGAAATCGGTTTTGATCAGGCCGGGCAGGATGGCATTGACGCGGATGTTGGACGGCCCCCACTCGCAGGCGTAGTTGCGCACCAGCGCGGTGTCGGCGGCTTTGGACACGCCGTACAGCCCGATTACGGTATTGCCCTTCAGCGCGGCAATGCTGGAGACGATGATCACCACGCCGTCCCTGCGCTCGGCCATCTGCGGAATCACCATATTGCACAGCCACCAGTTGCTCTTGATGTTGTTGCCCATGATCTTGTCGAACACCTCGTCGCCGGCCTGGGCCGTCGGTCCGTACACCGGGTTGGCCGCGGCGTTACACACCAGGATGTCGATCTTTCCCCAGTGCTTCATCGTCGCGTCGACCAGCTGCTGCAGCTGCTCCTTGTGCGCGATGTTGCACGGTATCGATATCGCCGCGCAGCCTTTGGCGGTGAGCTCCCGCGTCACTTCCTCGCAGGCCTCGGCCTTGCGGCTGGAGATCACCACCCTGGCACCCGCCTTGGCCATTTCTTCGGCGATGGATTTGCCTATGCCCTTGGTCGAGCCGGTGATCAGCGCGACTTTTCCGCTCAGATCGAACATGCTGCCTCCTGGTTGAGTCGAGCCGCGATTTTCGCACCCCCTGAGGGTTGCTGCCGGGCGGGCACTCAGATCGCGCCGCTTTTCTTCAATAGCGCGGCCACCGCCCCCGCGAGTCTGGAATAACCCGTCGCGTTGGGGTGAGCGATGTCGGATTTCAATTCGTTGTCGCGCAGGATTTCCTTCAGCGCTGTGCCCTCATAAGGCAGGCCGAATTCCTTGGCGATCCCGGCGTAGAAATCCGGGGGCGAGGGAAACAGCCCCGGCTTGGGCACGCCGATGAGCAGCACGTCTATGTTGCGCTGCCTGGCGAGGCGCACCATGGCGCGCAGGTTGTCTGCTGCCTGGGCATCGCCGAGCTTGTGCAGGAAGTCGTTGCCGCCATGGCACAGGATCAGCAGCTGCGGCTGATAGTAATCGAGTGCGGAAGGCAGGCGCGCGAGCCCGGCCGCGCTCACTTCGCCCGGGACGCCTGCGCTCCAGACCTTGCGCCCGATAAGCTTTTCGAGCACGGCCGGATAGCTCGCTTCGGTTTGTGCGCCGGTGCCGAAGCTGAGGCTGTCGCCGTAGGCCAGGACCACGGCATCGGCCGCCAGCGGCGGCAGTTTCGGTACGCCGCCGCCGCATCCGGGAATGAGCGCCATCAGAAATATTCCGGCGGCCATAAGGAAATGCTGCGCCATGCGCGCGGAGAAGCGCCCGCCAAAGGGTAAAATGGCGGCTCGCTTCACCCTTCTTTTTTCGAACGCTGCCATTTCCATGGAATTCTTCCTGCCGATTGCGCATATGGACGTCAATATCGTCCTGATCTCGTCCTATGGCGCCCTGGTTGGCTTCCTCTCCGGCCTGGTCGGGGTAGGCGGCGGCTTTCTGATTACGCCGCTGCTCATATTCACCGGCATTCCGCCCATTGTAGCGGTGTCCAGCGGCGCGGCGCAGATGGCCGGCACCGCTTCGGGCGCGAGCTACCTGCATTGGCGCCACGGCAACATCGATTTCAAGATGGGCTTCATTTTGCTGATCGGCAGCTGGCTCGGCGGCGGCTTCGGCGTCTATCTTGCCAAGGTGCTGCTGCGCGCCGGCCAGTTCGGCAACGTGGTTGTGTTTCTGTACGTCATCCTGCTCGGCTTCATCGGCGTGAGCATGCTGATCGAGTCGCTGCGTGCGGTGTTTCGCAAGGGGGCGCCGGGCAAGACGACTGCGCCGGCCGCGTCGAAATCAAGCGGCAGGACCTGGATGGAACGCCTGCCCTGGCAAACCCGGTACCCGGTTTCCGGCGTGAGCATGTCGGCGCTGGGGCCGCTGCTGCTGGGCGCGGCGGTCGGCATCATGACTTCGCTGATGGGCGTGGGCGGCGGCTTCATCATGGTGCCCGTCATGATCTACCTGCTCAAGATGCCGACCAAGATCGTGGTCGGCACATCCCTGTTCCAGCTGCTGTTCACCACCGCCGCGGTTAGCATCATGCAGGCCGGCGTCAATCATGCCGTCGACCCGTTTCTTGCGCTGATCCTGATCCTGGGCTCGGTGCTCGGGACCAAACTCGGGGCTGGGCTGGGTGCGCGCCTGCCGGCGGAAAAGCTGCGCCTGATACTTGCGCTGGTGGTGGTCGCGGTCGCGGTCAAGATGGTGGTGACGCTGGTGCTGCCGCCTGCGCATATCCACAGCATAACGGTCGAGCTGCAATGATGGGCGGTTGGCTGCGCCGTGCCTTGTTCTTTGCGGGCTGGATGCTGTGCGGCCCGGCATGGGCCGATGAACCACTGGTGGTCGCTCCGGCGCCCAGCGAAATCGACATCACCACCGATTTCACCGGTACCAAGCTGAAGGAGGTGGGCTCGATCCGCGGACCGGCCGACGTCATCATCAAGCTGGTTGGGCCGAAGCAGGTAGCCAAGCTGTCGCGCGAAACCAGGATCGGCCCGTTCTGGGTGGAAGGCGAGACGGCGAGCCTGGAAGGCGCGCCCAGCCTGCTGTATCTGTACTCCACTGCGCCGATCGATTCGATCCTGCCGCCGGAAGAGCAGAATAAGTACGGGCTGGTCCTGGAAGGCGTGCCGGTACACGTTGCGCCGCAATTGAAGGCACACGCCGAGGAGGACTGGCGCATGGCATTCTTCCGGATCAAGGAAAGACAAGGCTATTACATCGAAGACGACAGCGCGATCAAAGTGTTCGGCAACCGGCTGTTCATCGCCGACATGCGATTGCCGGGCGATCTACAGACCGGAACCTACACGGTCGAGACGCTGGTGGTGAAATCCGGCAAGGTGGTCGGCCGCAATGTCGGGCAATTCAGGGTGCGCCTGTCCGGCATCGAGCGCTGGGTGTGGAACGCGGCGCACGACAACGCATGGCTGTTCGGCAGCCTGTTCACGCTTCTGGCCATGCTGCTCGGTTTTGCGCTGAACGCGATTCCGTACCGCCGCGCGCGCTAGCGCGCCACGACGCGCTTCACGCATCCACGCGCGCGAGCAGTCCCTGCACGGCGAGAAGGTCGGTGGCGTAGATGTTGTCCGCGCCGATCATGGCGTCCAGCCCCGTCTTTCCGATCACGTCCTGCACCTGTTTCTTTGCGGCGCTCAGCGCCAGAGTGATGCCGTTCTGATGCAGGCGCTCGGCCAGTTTGAACAGCAATTCGGCTCCGGTCGCATCCAGGTCGTTGATGCCGCTGGCCGTCAGCAGGAGGAACTTGAGCCGGGGCTTGTCGCGCTCGAGCTTGAGCACCGCATCCTCGAGGGCCGCCGCGGTGACGAAGTTCAGGGACGCGTCCAGGCGCACGATGCCTATCGCTGCATGCACCGGCGGCAGTCCGAAGCGTTCGGCGTCGCGCAGCGTTCCGTCCTCGTGCAGGCTCGCAATGGCGATGCGCGGGCGCATGCCGCGGTACAGATGCAGACAGAGCGAGACGATGATTCCGGACAGTATTCCGTCCTGAATATTGGGTGCAAACAGCAGTGTCGTAACGAAGGTGATCACTGCCGCGATTCCATCGTCACGGCTCGCGCGCCACGCCCGGCGAAAACTCTGGAAATTGATCAGATTGAACACCGCCACCATGATGATCGCCGCCAGCACCGGCTTGGGCAGGTGATACAACAGGGGCGTGAAGAACAGCAAGGTCAGCAGCACGACCATGGCAGTGACGATCCCCGATATCCCGCTGCGCGCGTTGGACTGCAGGTTCAGGGCGGAGCGGGAGAAGGACCCGCTTACCGGCATGGTGTGATTGAATGCCGCCGCGATCTTGGCCAGACCCTGGCCAATGAGTTCCTGGTTTTCATTCCAGGGGCGCTTGGTCTTGATGGCGATGACCTTGCAACTGGACATCGCTTCCATGAAGCTGATAAGTGCGATCACGAAAGCAGCCGGCAGCAGTTCCTTGGTCGTTTCCCAGTCGACGCTCGGAACGACGAAGCTGGGTACGCCGCTCGGAATCGCGCCGACCACCCGGCCGCCCATGTCGGAAAAGCCGATGGCATAGCTGGTCGCGGTCAGCAGCACGGCCGTGATCAGCACGCCCGGGACCTTGGCGGCGTAACGCTTGAACGCAAGCAGCAGGGCCATCGCCCCCGCGCCGAACATGAGCGAGACCTCGTGCATCAGATCGAGATTGACGATCACATGCCAGGTGTCGAGCAGGAAATGCGAAGTCTGCCGCGACGACATTCCGACCAGCGGCGGCAGCTGCGCCAGCGCGATGATGATGGCGGCGGCGTTGATGAAGCCCATCAGCACCGGCTGCGACAGCAGGTTGATCGCCATGCCCATGCGCAGCAGGCCGAAACCGACCTGGAACAGGCCGGACAGCAGCGCGAGCAGCACCGCGTGCGCGATGAAGGCGTCGCTGCCCAGCGGGGCGAGCGGCGCGATGCTGGCCGCGGTCAGCAGCGACGTCATGGCGACCGGCCCGGTCGACAACTGTGCTGAGGAGCCGAACAGCACGCCCACGATCGAAGGCAGCAGTGACGCGTACAGGCCGTAATAGGCCGGAACGCCGGCGAGCTGGGCGTAGGCGAGCGATTGGGGAATGACGACCAGCGCGACGGTGATCCCGGCGAGCAGGTCGTCGCGCAGGCTGCTCTTGCCCGGCCGGGGCCAGGCAAGAAACGGGAAAATCCGGTCCAGCATTGCGCGACTGCTCGTCGACATTTGGCTGATTGGGCATTGTTCGCAAGGGACATCTTAGCAAATGAGGGCGCAGCGCTCGTCGCTATTGCAAATATGAAATCTTATCCGGCCATTTGATTGACACATGCTGGGACCCTGCATACCATGGAACCGTCATACGCTGGCTCTTTGCCCCGCCGCATCGCCTTGGCGAAAACTTGAACTGATTCCAGGACGTTTCCCCCATGAACGAAGGCTTCCGTCTGCTCGATCCGGTGCGCCAGTCCGAGGCGGTGAAGGCGCTGCGCGCGATCCTGCCGCCCGAGTCCGTGCTCTACCGGCAGGAGGACACCAAACCGTACGAATGCGACGGGCTGTCGGCGTATCGCGCGCTGCCCATGGTGGTGGCGCTGCCGCAGGACGAGGAAGAAGTCTGCCGCGTATTGCGCGCCTGCCGCGAACTCAAGCTGCCGGTGGTGGCGCGCGGCGCCGGCACCGGGCTTTCGGGCGGGGCGCTGCCGCACGGCAAGGGCGTGCTGCTGTCGCTGGCCAGGATGAAGCGCATCCTCGCACTCGATCCCGTCGCCCGGATTGCGCGCGTGCAGCCGGGCGTGCGCAACCTCGCGATCTCCGAGGCGGCCGCGCCCTACGGGCTCTACTATGCGCCCGACCCCTCGTCGCAGATCGCCTGCTCCATCGGCGGCAACGTGGCCGAGAACGCCGGCGGCGTGCACTGCCTCAAGTACGGGCTCACCGTGCATAACGTGCTGCGCGTGCGCGCCTGCACCATCGACGGCGAGATGGTCGAGCTGGGCAGCGAGGCGCTGGACGCGCCGGGCTACGACCTGCTGGCGCTGATCATGGGCTCGGAAGGCATGCTCGCGGTGACCACGGAAATCACGGTGAAGCTGGTGCCCAAACCGCAGACGGCGCGCGTGATCCTCGCCGCGTTCGACGACGTGGAAAAGGCGGGCAACGCCGCCGCCGCAGTGATCGCAGCGGGCATCATCCCGGCTGGGCTGGAGATGATGGATCAGCCGGCGACGCGCGCGGTGGAGGAATACGTGCACGCCGGCTACGACCTCGATGCGGCCGCGCTGCTGCTGTGCGAATCCGACGGCACCGCGGAAGAGGTGGAGGAGGAAATCGCGCGCATGACGGCGGTGCTGAAGGACTCCGGCGCCTACGATTTCCGCATTTCGCAAAATGAAGCCGAGCGCCTGAAATTCTGGTCCGGACGCAAGATGGCATTCCCGGCCATGGGCCGGATTTCGCCGGATTATTACTGCATGGACGGCACCATTCCGCGCAAGCGCCTGGGCGAAGTGCTGCGCTTCATCGCCGAGATGGAGAAGAAATACGGCTTGCGCTGCCCCAACGTGTTCCATGCCGGCGACGGCAATCTGCATCCGCTGATCCTGTTCGATGCGAACGACCCGGAGCAGCTGCGCCGCACCGAAGCCTTCGCCGGCGAAGTGCTGGAGAAGAGCATAGCCGTGGGCGGTACCGTCACCGGCGAGCACGGCGTGGGCATAGAGAAAATAAACCAGATGTGCGTGCAGTTCACGCCGGCCGAGCTGGAAATGTTCCGCGCGGTGAAGCGCGCCTTCGACGCGGAGGAGTTGCTCAACCCGGAGAAGAACATTCCGAGCCTGCATCGCTGCGCCGAATTCGGCCGCATGCATGTGGCGGGCGGGCGGCTGCCCTATCCCGAGCTGCCGCGTTTCTGAAAACCCGTAACAAAAGCCATTTTGTTACGGCCCAATTTAAGGGAGTATGAGGGGATGTCCCACAAGGGGACTTCCTTCGGGGCGTATCCCCTCATTTTGTAGACAACGAACATGGAACAAGTCATAGCGCGCTACGCCGAGCAGATCCGCGCCGCGACCGCCGCGAACAAGCCGCTGCGCCTGCGCGGCGGCGGCAGCAAGGATTTCTACGGGCAGAGCCTCGAAGGTGAGGTGCTGGATACGCGCGCCTACGCCGGCATCGTCGCCTACGAGCCGACCGAACTGGTGGTCACCGTGCGCTGCGGCACGCCGCTGGCGGAGCTGGAGGCGGTGCTGCGTGCCGCGGGCCAGCAACTTGCGTTCGAGCCGCCGCACTTCGGCGCCGGCGCGACCGTCGGCGGAATGGTTGCGGCCGGGCTGTCCGGGCCGCGGCGCATGGCAGCGGGCGCGGTGCGCGATTTCGTGCTCGGCGCGCGCATGCTCGACGGTCGCGGCGACGACCTCTCCTTCGGCGGGCAGGTCATGAAGAATGTCGCCGGCTACGACATCTCGCGCCCCTTGGCGGGCTCCCTGGGCACACTGGGCCTGATCCTGGAGGTGTCGCTCAAGGTGCTGCCCTTGCCGGTCGCGGAGGCGACGCTGGAGCTGGAATTGCCGCAGGACAAGGCGCTGGAGATGCTCAACCACTGGGGCGGCAAGCCGCTGCCGATCAGCGCCTGCGCCTGGGCCGACGGCAAGCTCGAACTGCGCCTGTCGGGCGCGGCGAGCGCGATCGCAGCGGCGCGCGAGCTGATCGGCGGTGACAGCGTGGACGCCGCACAGGCGCAAGCCTACTGGCAGGGCATACGCGAGCAAAGCGACGCTTTTTTCAGCACCGACAAGCCGCTGTGGCGCATGTCCCTGCCTTCGGTCGCACCGCCGCTGGCGTTTCCGGGCGAGCAGCTGATCGAGTGGGGCGGCGCGCTGCGCTGGCTCGCGTGCAAGGCCGACGCGCGCGCGATCCGTGAGGCCGCCGCGCGCGTGGGCGGGCATGCCACCTTGTTTCGCGCGACCGACAAGAGCGCGGGCGTATTCACGCCGCTGGCGCCGGCGCTGGCGAAAATTCACCGCAATCTCAAGCGCGCTTTCGATCCGGCGGGCATTTTCAATCCCGGCCGGATGTATCCCGCTCTATGAATCCCCGTTCGCCGCGGCCGGCATTGTCGCATGCAGACTGAACTGGCCGACTTCATCAAGGACGCGCCCGAGGGCAGGGAGGCCGACGCCATCCTGCGCAAGTGCGTGCACTGCGGCTTCTGCACCGCGACCTGCCCCACCTATCAATTGCTCGGCGACGAGCTCGACGGGCCGCGCGGCCGCATCTACCTGATCAAGGGCATGCTCGAAGGCGCCGAAGTCACGGCACGCACGCAGCTGCACCTGGACCGCTGCCTCACTTGCCGCGCCTGCGAGACCACCTGCCCTTCGGGGGTGCAGTACGGACGCCTGGTCGACATCGGGCGCAAGCTTGCCGAGGAGCGCGTGCCGCGGCCGCTGTTGGCGCGGCTGCAGCGCGCGGCGCTGCGCGCGGTGCTGCCGCGCCGTGCGTTGTTCAGGTTCTTGCTCGCGCTCGGCCGCTGGATGCGCCCGCTGCTGCCGCCCGCGCTGCAGGCCAAGGTGCCCGCGGCGGTGCCCGCGGCCGGCGCCTGGCCGGCGCCACGGCATGCGCGCAGGATGCTGGTGCTCGCCGGCTGCGTGCAGCCGGCGCTGTCGCCGGACATCAATGCCGCGAGCGCGCGCGTACTCGACCGCCTGGGCATATCGCTGATCGAGGCGCCGGCCGCAGGCTGCTGCGGCGCGGTGCGCTTTCACCTGAATGCGCAGGCAGACGGACTTGCCGACATGCGCGCGCTGATCGATGCCTGGTGGCCTTATGTCGATGCGCCGAAAGGCGGCGTGGAGGCGATCGTGATGAGCGCAAGCGGCTGCGGCGCGACGGTGAAGGAATACGGCCACCTGCTCGCGCGCGATCCGGCCTATGCGGCAAAAGCCGAAACAATCGGCGCGCTGACCAGGGATCTGAGCGAAGTGATCGCGGCCGAACTCGAGCGGCTGAAGCCGCTGCTCGCGCAGGGCGCGCCCGCGACCAGGCTCGCCGTGCAGACGCCGTGCACGCTGCAGCACGCGCAGAAGCTGGGCGGCCTGGTCGAGCGCATTCTTGCCGCGGCCGGCTTCGAGCTCACGCCGGTCGCCGACGGCCACCTGTGCTGCGGCTCCGCCGGCACTTATTCCATTCTGCAACCGCAGCTCGCCGAGCGGCTGAAGAAGAACAAGCTCGCCGCCCTGCACGCCGGCTCGCCGCAGGCCATCGTCAGCGCCAACCTCGGCTGCATGAGCCATTTGCACAGCGGCACTGCGCTGCCGCTGGAGCACTGGATCGTGGCGCTGGAGCGGCGTCTGGCTGGCTGAGCGTGAAAGAAGCCACCGCTCGCATCAAGATCAACAAGCTGCTCGAAGCGGCTGGCTGGCGTTTCTTCCAGGATGGCAACGCGCCCGCGAACATACGACTCGAACCCAGCGTTACGATCAAGTCAATTGACCTGGACGCGCTCGGCGACAACTTCGAGAAGACCAAAAGAGGATTCGTCGACTTTCTCTTGCTCGACGCGAGGGGCTTCCCGCTCCTCGTCCTCGAAGCCAAAGCGGAGGACAAGAATCCGCTCGTCGGCAAGGAACAGGCGCGCAAGTACGCCAAGTCGCAGAACTGCCGCTTCGTCATCCTCTCCAACGGCAACCTGCACTACTTCTGGGACCTCGAACGCGGCAACCCTTACGTCATCACCTCGTTTCCGACACCGGACTCGGTCACCGGCTACCAGAAGGTCACGCCCAATCCGCAGCGCCTGATCGAAGACCAGGTGGGCGAGGACTACATCGTCCGCACCCAGCGCCCGAACTACCAATCGGAGGCCGGGTGGCGCAGCGAAGCGGAGCGCCCCGGATACATCCAGGCGAACAAGCTGCGCTTTCTCCGGCCCTATCAGCTCAAGGCCATCCACAGTCTTCAGGCCGCCGTCGGTGAAGGCAAGGACCGCTTCCTGTTCGAGATGGCCACCGGCACCGGCAAGACCCTGACCGCTGCCGCCGTCATCAAACTTTTTCTGCGATCCGGCAACGTGCGACGCGTCCTGTTTCTCGTGGATCGCCTTGAGCTGGAGGACCAAGCCAAGAAGGCCTTCGCAGCGGTGTTGTCCGCCGACTTTCAAACGGTGATCTACAAGGAGAACCGCGATGACTGGCGCCGCGCGGAGATCGTCGTCACCACCGTGCAATCCCTGCTTTTCAACAACAAATATCAGAAGCTCTTCTCGCCGACCGATTTCGATCTCGTCATCTCCGACGAAGCGCACCGCTCCATTGGGGGCAATGCACGCGCCGTGTTCGACTACTTCATCGGTTATAAGCTGGGTCTCACCGCCACGCCGCGCGATTACCTCCGCCGGTTCGACGGCTCAAAGCCTGGCACCCGCGACCCGCGCGAGGCCGAGCGCCGCCTGCTGCTCGACACCTACCGCACCTTCGGCTGCGAGAACAGCCAGCCGACTTTCCGCTACTCCTTGCTCGATGGCGTGCAGGAGGGCTACCTGATCAACCCGACCGTGGTGGACGCCCGCACCGAGGTCACCACCACGCTGCTTTCCGAACAGGGCTTCGTCGTCTCGTTCACGGATGACGCCGGCGAAGATCAGCAGCAGGCTTTCAAACAAAGCGAGTTCGAAAAGCGTTTCTTCGCCGACGCCACCAACCAGCTTCTGTGCAAGACGTTTCTGGAGAACGCCCTGCGCGACCCGGTCAGCGGCGAGATCGGCAAGTCGATCATTTTCGCCGTCAGCCAGAACCACGCCGCCAAGCTGGCGCAGATACTCAATCAGATGGCCGATCGAATGTTCCCCGGCAAGTACCAGTCTGACTTCGCCGTCCAGGTAACCTCCCAGATTCCCGACGCCCAGCAGTTCACCATCAACTTCAGCAACAACAATCTGCTCGGCTCGGGCAATTTCCTGCCCGGCTACAAGACCAGCAAGGCGCGTATCTGCGTGACTGTCGGCATGATGACCACCGGCTACGACTGCACCGACATCCTCAACCTAGGTCTGTTCCGTCCGATTTTTTCGCCCACCGACTTCATCCAGATCAAGGGACGCGGCACCCGCAAGCATGACTTTCGCGAGCTGCTCTTCGACGACAGCCGCAGGGAAGGCGTGCAGCATCCGTTAAAAACGGCCTTCAAGCTGTTCGACTTCTTTGCCAACTGCGAATACTTCGAGGAAGAGTTCAACTACGACGAAGTGCTGAAGCTGCCTCCGCCCAAAGGCAAGGGCAGCGACGAACGCGGAGGCCGAGGCCCGGTGGTCGTGGGAGGCACGTATGAGCACCTCGGCGCCGATATCCTCGCGTCGATGCGCATCGAGCAGATCACTACCGAGGGCATGAAGATCGACCGCATGTTCTTCGAGAAGTTCGAAGACGTGATCCGCGCCGATGACACCGTCGCCTCCGCCGTCGAATCCGGGCAGTGGGACCGCGTGATCGACTACGTCAACCGCGAGGTGTTCGACAAGCCCGAGGAGTACTACACCCTCGACAAGCTGCGCAAAGCCGCCGCCGTGGACCGCCGCCTGACGCTGCGCGAGATCCTGGAGAAGGTGTTCGGCCTCATCCCGCGCTTCAAATCCAAGGATGAACTGCTGGAGGAGGAGTTCGCCAAGTTCGTCGCCGACACCAAGCCCGAAGAGGCCGCTGCCATTCCGGCCATCAAGACCTACTTCAAGGCCTACGTCACCAGCGGTCGAGTCCGCGACATCATTGAGAGCAAGCAGTTCACCGATCTGGCAACCAACCCGTTCTTCTCGACCCACGATTTTAGAGCCGTGCCGGCCAAGTACCGCACCCTCATTCCTGACTACGTCAAGGACTACGTGTCCCTGAATCAGTTTGCCCCGTAAAAGGACACCATGCTCGACACCGACACCAAACGGCGCATCGACACCGCCCGCGACATCCTCGTCGGCAAAGTGCCTGACCCCAAGTCTCAGGTCGAGCAGATCACCATCGCGCTGATCTACAAGTTCATGGACGACATGGACGCAGAGTCCGAGGAGCTCGGCGGCAAGCGCAAGTTTT
>JAAOZY010000423.1 GCA_012274205.1 Betaproteobacteria bacterium | reverse complement strand
GGCGCACGTGGAATAAGCGCGGCGCTGGCGCTGTTTGCCGTTGCAGGTCCGGACGGGTGCGCGGCGCGTGCGCGGCTGGAGCGAGTCGGGTAGAATTCGTGCGCTTTGCGCGGCCGTCCCGGCCTCAAGCATCCAAATTTCAGAAGGAGATTTCATGCGCTCACTAAGCAAGGCCTGCCTGGGCTTGATCCTCGTAGCAGGGCTCACCGGCGCTGCACATGCGCAAACCCCGTTTGGCAAAGCGGAAAACGCGATCAAATATCGCCAATCTGCGATGTTCATCATGGGTCAGCATTTCGGCCGCATCGGTGCCGTGGCCAAGGGCGAGCGCCCCTACAACAAGGACGAAGTTGCGCGCAGCGCGGCCATTGCCGCGGAAATGTCGAAACTGCCTTGGGAAGGATTCGCTGCCGGCACGGATAAGGGCGAGACTCACGCCAAGCCCGAGATCTGGACCGACGCGGCCAAATTCAAGTCGGACGGGGAGAAGATGGAGCAAGAGATGGCCAAACTGGCCGAGGTCGCCAAGGGCGGGGACCTGGCTGCCATCAAGACCCAGTTCGGAGCCACAGGCAAGACCTGCAAGTCTTGTCACGACGACTTCAAGAAGAAGTAGTCCCGCGCCAGCGGCGGGAAAAAGCCGGGGCGCGCCCCGGCTTTTTATTTACGCGGCCAGGTAATTGATGAGAGCATAGACGCCGCCTGCGCAGAGCGCCAGCAGCAGCGCGGCGAGCCAGATCTTCCCGGATGTCTGCACTGCATCGCTGGCGCCGGCGCCGGCGGCTGCGACCTTGAAGCCGGTGAGCATGGGCTTGACCAAATTTTCGCGTTTGCCGAAGTAATAATAGGCCACGGTCGCCAGATGCAGGGCGATCAGCACATACAGCAGGTCGACGTTCAAATGGTGAATGCTGGTAATGCGGTCACTGACGGCCTTGCCCACCAGTTTCGCGAGCGGGCCTTCCGTGGCAATGTCGTCATTTGAAAACAGGCCGGTGCCCGCCTGCACCAGCAGCAGCGCCAGCATGGCCAGCACCGACCAGGCGCCGGCGGGATTGTGGCCCCAGTGCCGGTCCGCCTCATTTCTGCGCAGCGCCTTGAGGTAGGCGATAGCCGCAGTCGGACCGCGAACGAAGGAGGCGAAACGCGCGTGGGTACTGCCGAAAAAGCCCCACAGGATGCGGAACAATACCAAGGTGAGTATGGTGTAGCCGCTCAACATGTGGATCTGCATGGCGTTGCCGCCGATTTCCACGCTGATCCAGGAAACCACGACCAGCGAGGCCAGCAGCCAGTGAAACAGCCGCTGCGGCAGGTCCCATACATAGATCTTGTTCACGTCCGGTTCCATGTAAAGGGATAGAGGCCAGCGCCGCCAGGCGGCGGGGCAGCCTAGACCACGGCCTCCTGCTTTTCCTTCTTCGGCGGGCGGACGAACTGTTCGCGCGACACGCCCAGCCATTTCACGATCGGCGCCATGACCAGCACCGAGGAATAGATGCCGAACATGATGCCTATGGTCAGCGCGAGCGCGAAGTAATGCAGGGCGGCGCCGCCGAACAGCAGCATCGACAGCACCATCGCCTGGGTGCAGCCGTGGGTGATGATGGTGCGCGAAATGGTGCTGGTGATGGCGTTGTCGATGATTTGGGTAACCGGGGCCTTGCGCATCTTGCGGAAATTTTCGCGCACCCGGTCGGCGATGACCACCGACTCGTTCACCGAGTAACCGAGCACCGCCAGCACCGCCGCCAGCACTGGCAGCGAAAACTCCCACTGGAACACCGCGAAACAGCCGAGGATGATGACGACGTCGTGCAGGTTGGCAATGATCGCGGCAACAGCGAAGCGCCACTCGAACCGGAGCGCGAGGTAGGCCATGATGCCGAGACAGACGATGACCAGCGCGAGCGCGCCGTTGTCCGCGAGCTCGCGCCCGACCTGCGGGCCGACGAATTCGACGCGGCGCAGCTGCACGCTCTTGTCCTCCGCCGACAAGGTGTCCATGACTTTCTTCGACAGGTCGGCGCTCGACTGCCCCTGCTTGAGCGGCATGCGGATCAGCACGTCGCGCGAGGAGCCGAAATTCTGCACCGAGGCGTCGGCGTAGCCGGCCTTTTCCAGCGTGGCGCGCACTTTCTGGATTTCCGCCGAATGGTCGTAGGCGAGCTCGATCACCGTGCCGCCGGTGAATTCGATGGAGTAATGCAGCCCCCGGGTGGCGAGGAAGAACACCGCCAGCAGAAAGGTGATCAACGAAATGACGTTGAACACCAGCGCATGGCGCATGAACGGGATGTCTTTGCGGATCTTGAAAAACTCCATCTAGCGACCCCAGCCGCGCGTAAGCGCGAAAAATTGTTTATGGAGTTTTCGGCGCAGGCTAACTTCGCGCAGCGAAGTTAAGCGGTGTCGGGACGGTAGTCCCGGCGCCGCGGCCGTAGCCAAAAACGGGTCCATCTAGCAGTCCCAGCCGCGCGTCAGCGCGATAAATTGATCATGGCGTTTTCGGTGCGGGCCGACATCGCGCGGCGAAGCCGGACGACGTCCGGACTGCGGTCCCGGTGCCGCGGGCGAAGCCGATAATTCCATGCTAGGCGTCATTTCCAGCTTGTATTCCCGATCGCGAGCTTTTCCAGCCGGCGGCGCGAGCCGTAGATCAGATTGACGGCCGCGCGCGAGATTATTACCGAGCTGAAGATCGAGGTCACGATGCCGAGGCAAAACACCACGGCGAAACCGCGAATCGGGCCGGAACCGAAGATCAGCAGCGCCAAGCCGGCGATCATGGTGGTCACGTTGGAGTCCAGGATGGTGCCGAATGCGCGCTCGTAGCCGGCGTGAATCGCCGCCTGCGGCGATGCGCCGTTGCGCAGCTCCTCGCGAATGCGCTCGTTGATCAGCACGTTGGAGTCGATGGACATGCCGAGCGTGAGCGCGATGGCGGCAATGCCAGGCAGCGTCAGCGTTGCCTGCAGCAGCGACAGCATGGCTACCAGCAGCAGCAGGTTGGACGATAGCGCCAACGCCGAAATCAGGCCGAACAGCATGTAATACATGCTCATGAACACCGCGATCGCGGTGAATCCCCAGAGCGTGGAATGGAAACCTTTGCGGATGTTGTCGGCGCCGAGGCTGGGGCCGACGGTGCGCTCCTCGATGATTTCCATCGGCGCGGCTAGCGACCCGGCGCGCAACAGCAGCGCGGTGTCGGTCGCCTCGCTGGTGCTCATGCGCCCGCTGATCTGCACGCGCCCGCCGCCGATCTCGGTGCGGATCACCGGCGCGGTGATAACCTCGCCCTTGCCTTTTTCGATGAGCAGGATGGCCATGCGCTTGCCCACGTTCTCGCGCGTGACCTCTTTGAAAATGCGCGCGCCCGGCCCGTCCAGCGTCACGTTGACCGCGGGCTCGCGCGTCTGGCCGTCGAATCCGGGCTGGGCGTCGGTGAGCCGGTCGCCGGTAAGCACGACCTGCTTCTTCACCAGGAGGGGCGCGCCGTTGCGGTCGATATAGAGCTCGTCGCCGAAAGGAACCTGGCCCTGCTGCGCCGCGAGCATTGCGGTCGGATTGCTGTTGTCTTCGTCGACCATGCGGATTTCCAGGGTCGCGGTGCGGCCGAGAATTTCCTTCGCCTTGGCCGTGTCCTGCACGCCGGGCAACTGCACCACCACGCGATCCGCGCCCTGCTGCTGGATGATCGGCTCGGACACGCCCAGTTCGTTGATGCGGTTCTGCAGCGTGGTGATGTTCTGCTTCAGCGCCGACTCCTGCGTGCGCGTTACCGCCGCGGGCTTGACCGTCGCGCCGAGGCGGAACTCCTCCGGCCCGAGATCCTGTTCGGCGAAGATCAGGTCCTGCTGGTTGTCCTCCAGCACCTTGCGCGCCTTGGCGCGCGTGTCGGCGTCGCGGAACTTGATCTGGATGGTGTTGCCTTCGCGGCTGATGCCGCTGTGGCGCAGGTTCTTGTCGCGCAGTTCGGTGCGGATATCGCCAGTGAGGTTCTCCAGGCGCTTGGTGAGCGCAGCCTTCATGTCCACCTGCAGCGTGAAGTGCACGCCGCCGCGCAGGTCGAGGCCCAGGTACATCGGCAGGGCATGGATGGCGGTGAGCCAGTTGGGCGAGGACGAGAGCAGGTTGAGCGCGACCACGTAGGAGGGGTTTTCGCGATCGGGGTTCAGGCTCTGGCTCAGGACGTCCTTTGCCTTGAGCTGGGTATCGGTGTCGGCCAGGCGCACCTTGACGCTGTTAGGATCGAGGAAGGTGCCCTGGGGGACGATGTTGGCGGCCTTGAGCGCCTCTTCCACGCGCCCGAGCAGCGCCGAGTCGACCCTGACGGTCGCCTTGATGCTCGAGACCTGGACCGCCGGCGCTTCGCCGTAGAAGTTGGGCAGGGTGTAGATGAATCCAAGCACCAGCGCGCAGCCGATGATGACGTAAGTCCAGAGCGGATAGCGGTTCATTGTCGGGTGACCAGTGGGGATTGACGCATCGGGGATGGAGGCCGGGCGCGGGGCCGCGCTTCATGCCTCCCGGTTCACGACATGGCTTTGATCGAGCCCTTGGGCAGCAGGGTCTGCACCGCGGCTTTCTGCATCTGAACCTCGGTGCCGGGCGCCAGTTCCACGCTGATGTAGAGCTCGCCCACTTTGGTGACCTTGCCCACGAGGCCGGCGGCGGTGATGACCTCGTCGCCTTTTTGCAGGGCGTCGGTCATGGCTTTCTGTTCCTTGGCGCGCTTCATCTGCGGGCGGATCATCAGAAAATAAAGCAGCCCGAACATCAGGATGATGGGCAGGAGCCCCATGATTCCTTCGCCCGAAAAGACGCTTCCGGCGCCGGACGCGGCCTGGGCATAGGCAGAAGAAATGAACACGGGCATCTCCAGTCTTGGGTCGAAACAGCCCAAAATTATACCAGCATTGGAGCGCCATTTACCGGCAATTGATCGCCGCGGAACGCAAGGCGCGAAGGCGCCGGCGCTAGGGGGGCGGTTCGGTGCCCAGGCTGCGCTGCACGCGCAGCACGGCGGCGCACTCGGCCATGCGGCCCGCCTCGATCGCCGCGCGCATTTCGCCCATCAGGCCGAGGTAATAGTGCAGGTTGTGGATGGTATTGAGCCGCGCGCCCAGGATCTCGTTGACGCGATGCAGATGATGCAGGTAGGCGCGCGTGAAATGCGTGCAGCAATAGCAGCTGCAGCCGGCATCGAGCGGACGCGTGTCGTGGCGGTAGGCCGCGTTCTTGATCTTGATGTCGCCGTGGCGCGTGAACAGCCAGCCGTTGCGCGCGTTGCGCGTGGGCAGCACGCAGTCGAACATGTCGATCCCGGCCATGACCGCTTCGACCAGGTCTTCGGGCGTGCCCACGCCCATCAGGTAGCGCGGCTGGTCCGCCGGCAGCTGCGGGGCGGTATGCGCGAGGATGCGCCGCATGTCCTCCTTGGGTTCGCCCACCGACAGCCCGCCGATGGCGTAGCCGTCGAAGCCGATGCGCTGCAGTTCGGCCAGCGATTCGTCGCGCAAATCCTCATGCATCCCGCCCTGGACGATGCCGAACAGCGCGTTCGGGTTGTCCGCGTGCGCGCGCCTGCTGCGCTCGGCCCAGCGCAAGGACAGGCGCATCGACTTCGCCGCTTCTGCGGCGTCGGCGGGGTAGGGCGTGCATTCGTCGAAGATCATGGCCACGTCGGAATTGAGCACGCGCTGGATGCGCATCGATTCCTCCGGCGTCAGCAGCATGCGGTCGCCGTTCACGGGCGAGGCGAATTTCACGCCTTCCTCTGTGATCTTGCGCAATGCGCCGAGGCTGAATACCTGGAAGCCGCCCGAGTCGGTGAGTATCGGACCGTCCCAGCCCATGAAACGGTGCAGGCCGCCGTGTGCGGCGATCACCTCCAGCCCGGGGCGCAGCCACAGGTGGAAAGTGTTGCCGAGCACGATGCTGGCGCCCACTTCGCGCAGCTCGGCCGGGCTCATCGCCTTGACCGTGCCATAGGTTCCGACCGGCATGAACGCGGGCGTCTCGACGCGGCCGTGCGCCAGATCGAGCGTGCCGCGACGGGCGCCGCCGTCGCTGGCGTGCAGGGTGAATTTCATCGCGGCATTCTATCAACCAGCATCGCATCGCCGTAGGAAAAGAAGCGGTAGCGCCCGGCGATCGCGTGGCGATACGCGGCGCGCACCGGTTCCATGCCGGCAAAGGCCGCGACCAGCATCAGCAGCGTCGACTTGGGCAGGTGGAAGTTGGTGAGCAACCGGTCGACGACGCGAAATTCGTAGCCCGGCGTGATGAACAGATCGGTTTCGCCTGCTCCGCAACGCAGGCCGCCGCTGCGCGCAGCCGCCTCCAGCGCGCGCAGGCTGGTGGTGCCGACCGCGACCACCGCACGCCCCGCGGCGCGCGCGCGCGCGACGGCATCGATCGTTGCCGGCGGAATGGCGTAGTGCTCGCTGTGCATGCGGTGCGCCGCCAGGTCGTTTACGCGCACCGGCTGGAACGTGCCTGCGCCCACATGCAGCGTCAGCCAGGCGAGTTCGACACCCATGGCGCGCAGCTGCGCCAGCATCGGCTGGTCGAAATGCAGCCCCGCGGTGGGCGCGGCGACTGCGCCCGGGCGCTGCGCGTACACCGTCTGGTAACGCGCCTGGTCTGCGTCGCCGTCCGCATGCGTGATGTAAGGCGGCAGCGGCAGGTGGCCGTGCTGCTCGAGCAGTTCGAGCACGCCGGCCGCGCCGTCAAAGCGCAGCAGGTAGAGATCGCCGCGACGCTCCAGCACTTCGGCCTCGAGCGCGCCCTCGAAGCGCAGGCGCGCGCCCGGCCTGGGCGCGTGGCTGGCGCGCATCTGCACCAGCGCCTCGTGCGTGCCGGTGACGCGCTCCACCAGCGCCTCTATCTTCCCGCCGCTGGCCTTG
>JAAOZY010000422.1 GCA_012274205.1 Betaproteobacteria bacterium | reverse complement strand
TTCTTCGTCCAGCCGGCCTCGACCGGCATTGATCTGAGTCAACAAATGAAAGCCAAACAGCTCAGGGTATACCCGGGCTTGATTTTGGCGGCGCGCTACCACGGTGCGCGCGAACGCCGCAGCTGGTCGGTTAGACCAGCTGCGGCGATGATGAAGAACGGAATGCGCGCAATCAGCGCCGGCAGCGGCGCCCGGTTAGCAGCGCCTCAGCGCAACCTGCGGTTCAGCCAGGAAACAAGCGGCCAGAACAGCAGGACCAGCGCAAGTCCGGTGAGTATGCCGACCAGCTTGTTGGAGAAGAAGATCGACATGTCGCCCTGCGACACCAGCATCGCCTGGCGGAACGAGGCTTCGGCACGGTCCCCCAGCACGATGGCGAGCACCAGCGGGGCGAGCGGATAGGAGAGCTTCTTGAACGCGTAGCCGACGACGCCGAACACCACCATCATGTAGATATCGAAGGTCGCGTTGTGCACCGTGTACGCGCCGATGGCGCAGATCACGATGATGATCGGCGCGATCACCGAAAACGGAATCCGCAGGATCGCGGCGAACAGCGGCACGCAGGTCAGGACCACAATCAGCCCGGCAATATTGCCCAGATACATCGAGGCGATCAGTCCCCAGACGAAGTCTTTTTGTTCGACGAACAGCAGCGGCCCGGGTTCAAGGCCCCAGATCAGCAGGCCGCCGAGCAGCACCGCCGCGGTGGGCGAGCCGGGAACGCCGAGGGTGAGCATCGGCAGCAGCGCCGAGGTGCCGGCGGCGTGCGCAGCGGTCTCCGGCGCCACAACCCCTTCGATCACGCCCTGGCCGAACTTGTCACCGTTCTTCGACAGGCGCTGCGCCATGCCGTAGCTCATGAAGGAAGCCGGCGTTGCACCGCCCGGCACGATGCCCATGAAACAGCCGATCGCCGAGGAGCGCAGCGAGGTTATCCAGTACTTCGGCAATTCCTTCCAGGTCTCGATCACTACCTTGAGATTGATCTTGGCCGATGCACCCTTGAACTCGAGCCCCTCTTCCAGGGTCTGCAGGATCTCGCCAATGCCGAACAGGCCGATCACCGCCACCAGGAAGTCGAACCCGGTCAGCAGCGTCTCGGTGCCGAAGGTCATGCGCAGCGTCCCGGTCACGGTGTCGGTTCCGACCGCGGCGAGCGCGAAGCCGAGCATCATCGAGACCAGGGTCTTGAACGGCGCCTCCTTGCTCATGCCGATGAAGGCGCAGAAGGTAAGCAGGTACACGGCGAAGAACTCGGGCGGCCCGAACTCGAGCGCGAACTGCGCCACAACCGGCGACAGGAAGGTAATCACGATCACGCCCACTGCCGCGCCGACAAACGACGAAGTGAAGGCTGCGGTCAGCGCCGCGCCGGCTCGTCCCTGCTGCGCCAGCGGATAGCCGTCGAAGGTGGTCGCCACCGACCAAGGCTCGCCCGGGATGTTGAACAGGATCGAAGTGATCGCGCCGCCGAACAGCGCGCCCCAGTAAATGCAGGACAGCAGGATGATCGCCGATGTCTGCCCGCCGGGCGTCTGCGCCATGCTGAAGGTAAGCGGCAGCAGGATCGCGACGCCGTTGGCGCCGCCCAGCCCGGGGAGCACGCCGATAATCACGCCGAGGACAACCCCGGCGAACATCAGCGCGATATTGGTGAAGGAGAGCGCTACGGCAAAGCCGCCAAGCAGGGAATGAAATGCGTCCATGATGGTTTCCGGATGCGCTTAGCCGAGCCCGAGCAGGGACTCGACTGGCCCCTTGGGCAGCGGCACCTGGAACCAGATTTCGAACACGACATAGAAAAAGACGTTGGTGCCCACGCTCACCAGCGCCGCCTTCCACCAGGCATACCTGCCCAGCCAAATCATGAAGAACGCGATATACACGATCGACGGCACGTAGATGCCCAGAAAGCCGACCAGCGCGACGTATATGGACGAAGGGACCAGCACGCTCAGCACCAGCTTCAGCTGTCCGACCTCGACGAAGGCGCCGTTCTTATTCTTGTAGATCACCAGCGCGCGAATGAAGTTGACGGTCGAGCCGATGCATACGAGGAGACCGACATAGAACGGAAAGTAGCCGGTCTGCGGACCGTCGGCCGCCCAGCGCGCACCGAGGCGCCAGCTGTCGAACACCACGATCGCGCCGAGCAGAAAGGTGAATCCCGCAACCACGAACTCGGCGGTCTTTACGCGCAGCGCAGGGCGCTGCTCACTTGCTTCAGACATCAAAAATCTCCTCCCGATGCGAACGCGGCGCGCCGTTTTGGCCGGCGCGCCGCGGATGCTTGGCGTTGGTGGTTGCGCTTACTTCGAGCCGGCCATGAATCCGGCGGCCTTCATCAGCTTGATGTGCTCCGCCTCGGCCGCGCCTACCCAGTCTGCATACTCCTTGCCTTCGATGCTCATCTGGTTGAACGCGCCCTTGCTCATCAGCGCAGTCCACTCCGGCGTCTTGCGCACCTCCTGCAGCAATTTGACATAGTAGGCGACCTCGTCCGGCGTCACGCCGCCGGCCATGAAGATGCCGCGCAGCATCACGTAGCTGACGTCGAGCCCGCCTTCCTTGCAGGTCGGGATGTCGCCCCAGGCCATGGTGTCGGTCATCTTGTCCTTGTAGGGCAGGCGCTTGGTGTCGAACACGCACAGCGGACGCAACTTGCCGCCGCGCCAGTGCGCCACCGCCTCGATCGGGTTGTTAACCGAGGAGTCGATGTGCTTGCCCACGAGCTGCACCGCCACCGAGCCGCCGCCCTTGAACGGAATGTAGGTAAACTTCGCGCCGGTCTTCTGCTCGATCGCCGCGGTGACGATCTGGTCTTCCTGCTTCGAGCCGGTGCCACCCATCTTGCACTTGCCCGGGCCCATCTTCTTGCAGGCGTCGATGTAATCCTTCGCCGTCTTGTAGGGCGTATCCGCATTCACCCACAGCACGAATTCGTCCAGCGCCATCATCTTGACCGGGGTCAGGTCGCGCCAGTTGAACGGCACGCCGGTGGCAAGCGGCGTGGTAAACAGGTTCGATAGGGTGATGATGAGCTTGTGCGGGTCGCCCTTCGCGCCCTTGACGTCGAGGAAGCCCTCGGCGCCGGCGCCGCCGGATTTATTGATCACCACCATCGGACTTTTCATCAGATTGTGCTTGACGATGATCCCCTGGATCGCGCGCGCCATCTGGTCCGCGCCGCCGCCAGTGCCGGCCGGGACGATGAATTCCACCGTCTTGGTCGGCTCCCATGCCTGGGCAGGCACGGCAAGGCCGGACAGCGCTGCAACCGTCGCTGCCGCTACAAGGTTCTTGCAAATAGCTGAGACTTTCATGGTTTCTCCTCCTTCAGTTGATTCAGCTTGTAAATCCACCGTGCGCGCTTGTGAATGCGTGCCGGCAGGGCGAATGCCTATAT
>JAAOZY010000421.1 GCA_012274205.1 Betaproteobacteria bacterium | reverse complement strand
CTCCCGGGGCGTTGTATGTTCGCTGGCCAACGCACGGAGGTCGAAAAGCGCAGGGGTTCAGGCCGTTCCCCTATGCTGCTGCGGGTTGCCCTAATGCTGGACGCGGATTAGCCTGCGGCGCAAAAAACAAAAAGGCAGGCTTCTTTTCGGGAAGACTGCCTTGAATCAGCCGAATCCCCGGCTGCACTGCGAATTTTGCCTTACGGGATTAGGCCACCCTAACCGCACACCCCCACGTAGCCGCAGGCGCTGCAGAAATCGCAGCCGTCTTTCTTGATTACGGCGTAGTTGCCGCACTCCGGGCATTTCACGCCCTTCATCTTCGGCGCGACGCCTTTGGCAGGCGTCTCCATGATGCCCATGGTTTGCACCGGCATGCCGAATTCGTCGAGGATGCCGAGCATGGCGTAGCGGTGCATGATCAGGCGCGCGACGTAGGACACGGTCGAGGGCCAGTTTTGCTGCTTGCGCGAGCCCGGCGTGAAGGCCATGAAGTCGCCCAGCGGCTCGGGATAGACCAGCAATTTGCGCAGCTTCATGCCGATCCAGGCGGGGTCGATCACGCGCATGTCCAGCGACAGGATCTTGCACAGCCCGTCGAGCGCGCGCGGGTATTCGCCCGACAGCCACATCGAGTAGGGTCGTGTGACGCCGTCGGGCAGGGTGATTTCCTTCAAACCGAGCACGAAGTCGTCTTTCGCCTGCGGGTTGAGCACATCCACGGTCCAGCTCATGGTGCCGTCGGTGCCGGTCTTGGGCTCCTTCAGGCTGAACATGGCGTCGATCACCGGGCCGTGCTTGATTTCCGGCAATGCGTCCAGTTCTTCGCAGCGCCAGCGCACCAGCTGTGCCACGGCGGCGGCGACGCTGGGCATGAGCTTCTTCTCGCCGTTGGGCGGGAACGGCATCTCGAACGCGTCGTCGCCCGCGGTCTTGGATAGCGAATCCAGTTTCAGGCGCAGCCAGGCCGGGTCGTTGGCGCGCATGTCCATGGACAAAGTCTTGGCCAGGGCGCCCAAACCGCGCGGCTGCTCGCTTCCGTTCACCCACACCTCGAACGGTCGCGAGCTGCCGTTTTCCACCTGGCCAACGAAGAGACAGAAATCCCCATGTGCATGCTCGACCATGTAGCTCCAGGCGAGGTTGCCGCCTGTGAGCCGCGGCCGACCGGGCCAGCGCAGGCTGGCGAGCACCGGCTCGGGCACGTTCTTGAGATCGATGCGCCGGTTGCGGTCGTTGCCGACGAAGTCCTGCGGCGCCGTATGCGCGCTCTCCACTGACAGCACCGAACCGAGGATGCTGTTGGGGCGGTAGGTCGCGAGTCCCTTGAGCCCGGATTTCCATGCCGCCATGTACAGGCCCTGGAACTCCTCGTAGGGATAGTTCTCCGGCACGTTCACGGTCTTGGAGATGCTGGTGTCCACATAGGGCGCCACCGCGGCGACCATGGACTCGTGCGCCGCCGCGGAAATCTCCAGCGCGGTGACGAAATAATCGGGCAGAGCGTCGGCGCCGCTGGCCGATGCGGGCAGCAGGCCATTGGCGACCAGGTGGTGATACAGGCGCCAGGCGTAATCCTCGACCGGGAATTCCTGCAGCGTGCCGTCGGCCATGCGTTTCTTGCGCGTGTAGCACCACGAGAACGGCGGCTCGATGCCGTTGGAGGCGTTGTCGGCGAAGGCAAGGCTGATGGTGCCGGTGGGGGCGATCGACAGCAGGTGGCTGTTGCGCAGCCCGTGCTTGCGGATCTGCGCCTTGATTTCCGCCGGCAGGCGCGTGGCAAAGCTGGTGCCCGACAGGTACATGTCGGCATTGAACAGCGGGAAGGAGCCGCGCTCCTGCGCGAGCTTGCTCGAGGCGCGGTAAGCGTAGTCGCGCATCTCCTCGGAGATTCTTGCGGCCAGCGTGCGCGCGGATTCGCTGTCGTAGCGCTGGCGCAGCATGATCAGCGCATCGCCGAGGCCGGTGTAGCCCAGGCCCACGCGGCGCTTGTTCATCGCCTCTTCCTGCTGCTGCGGCAGCGGCCAGGCAGTCGCGTCGAGCACGTTGTCGAGCATGCGCACCGAGGTTTCCACCGTTGCGCCGAAACGCTCGAAATCGAAGGCTGCATCTTCGGTGAACGGAGCGCTGACGAAATTGGTCAGGTTGATCGATCCGAGGCAGCAGCAGCCGTAGGGCGGCAGCGGCTGTTCGGCACAGGGATTGGTTGCCTCGATGGTCTCGCAGTAGTTGAGGTTGTTGTCGCGATTCATGCGGTCGAGGAACAGTATTCCGGGCTCGGCGTGGTCGTAGGTCGAGCGCATGACCTGGTCCCACAGATCGCGCGCGCGCAGCTTGCGATAGACCCACTGCCCGTCCGCGCGCTGATAGCCGCCGTTATCCAGGAAATCCTTGTGCGGGCGCGCCTTGTGCAGCAGTTCGGCTTCCAGGTCGTTTTCCACCGCCTGCATGAAGACATCGGTGACGCCCACCGAGATATTGAAGTTGGACAGGTCGCCCTTGTCTTTGGCGTGGATGAATTCCTCCACGTCCGGATGGTCGCAGCGCAGCACCCCCATTTGCGCGCCGCGGCGCGAGCCCGCCGATTCCACCGTCTCGCAGGAGCGGTCGAACACGCGCATATAGGATACCGGCCCGCTGGCGCGCGAGTGCGTACCCTTCACCTCGGAGCCCTTGGGCCGGATCGAGGAAAAGTCGTAGCCGACGCCGCCGCCGCGGCGCATGGTTTCGGCCGCCTGCTGCAGGGCGGTGTAGATGCCGGGCTTGTTGTCGACGACCTCGGAAATCGAATCGCCGACGGGTTGCACAAAACAATTGATCAGCGTCGCCTGCATCTGGATGCCGGCGGCCGACATGATGCGGCCGGCGGGAATGAAGCCCGCTTCCATCGCCTGCAGGAAGCGCTTTTCCCATAGCGCGCGCTTGTCTTCGGCTTCGACCGCAGCGAGCGCATGCGCAATGCGCGCGCGCACTTCGCCAATGTTGCTTTCGCTGCCCTTCGCGTACTTCTCGAGCAGTACTTCGCGGCTGATAGTTTGATCGGGGAGGGGAGGAACCGCTATGCTTGCAGGCTTAATTTCTTTTTTTGTAATGTCCATTTTATCAGTACCTTATAATGGAGTCTTGTGGTGATGTGTGATCAGCATACTACAAATTGGGGTGATTTGCAGCCCTGCAAAAAATATTTTTTTGTGGTATTTACGGGCCCGGATTTTGCGCTGTCCGAGCTTTGCGGGTGCCTTGAATTGTGCCCCAATTCTGGCTCTATCTCTTCGTTTTTAATGAAATTTTGGCCTGCTGCGGCGCGGCCCGGCCGGCCTCGGCCGGGGTGCCGGCGGGCGCCATGCCCTTGAGCGCGGTCGGCTTTTTTGCGCCCACGCCGCCGCTCAGGCGGTGCGGGCGCCGCGCGCGAACCGCGCGCACGGTGTCGACTCGGCCGGTGTGTGAATATTGCGTGACGTTCCGTGGTTTCACCGCCGCGCCTTGACTTTGATCAATCGCACCCGGGTGTGCGGCGGCATCATCGGTATGAGACCTGCAGTGCGCGATTGCTCGGGCAGGCCGCGGGAATTCAAATGGGCACAAAACAGGAAATCATCGGTTCGCTGGGCGAGAAGCAGCTGCTACTGCCGGGCCTGGTGCAGGCCGGGCTCGCGGCCAACGACCGGATCAAGTATTTCTTCACCCTGCTGCAGCTGGCGCGGGAGCAATGCGAGCAGCCGGCACCCAACCCGCCCGACCTCGCGCGCGAGCGCGAGGCCTGCGGTGTTGCCGGCGCCGAACTCGACGGCGTGATCGGCGCCAGCCGCAGTGCGCCCGGCGGGCGGTGCCGCATACCCGGCGCAGCGGGCCTGCTCGCGCGCGTGCTCGACTGCCTGAAGGAAATGCTGGCGCCAGTCGAACTGGCCGAAGAGCTGGGTCTGGAGAGTGGCGTGGATGCTTACCGCACGCGCCTCGCGGCCGCGGCCAAGCTCGCGCGCGGCGCGCGCCGGGACCTGCTGCCGGCGGCATTGATCGCCGACCTGACTTCGGGCGAGCGCAAGCGCGGCGACACCGCGCATCTGCTGGTGATGGACCTGCACAAGGCGCTGAACCGGCTGCAGGGAGAGTTGTCGCGCGAGAGCGTGGACGGAGCGCACGTCTACGGCCTGCGCGCGGCGGAGAAGGAGCTGGTGCGCGCATTCATGCGCGGGCTGAATTCGACCCAGGCGCTCAGGCTCGACCATCCCGGCCTCGGCACCACGGCGACGCTGAGCGGCAGGCAGCTGCTGCTGCAGAACGACATCGGCACCACCGACGCGCATGTGCTGGTGCTGCATGTCGAAGGGCTCGCCGCGACGCTGACCTACTCGGACGTGCACCTGGAGCGGCTGCTGTTCTTCCAGAGCCTGTTCGAGCAGTACGCGCTGCAATGGGAGGAAACGCGCTCGCGCCGCGAAAGCGGGCTGAACCAGGGCGGCATCTACCACCTGAGCATCGGCACCTTCAAGGCGCGCGATCGCGAGCAGCTGATGCAGTATCTTGCGTTTCTGGGTTCGCGCCTGGTGTTCCTGATCGACTGGAACCGCGCGCGCAAGCGCCTGCGCGGTTTCGTGCCCAAGCGCGATGTCATCACCGTGCTCAAATGGGCCGCGGACAAGGGCTACGGCCATATGGCCTTCCTCAAAGTCGGCGGCGACGTGCTGATCTACGACGCGATGCAGTTCGCGATCAAGGGCGCGCCGCGCTTCGGCGAGGATCTGCGCGACATGCTCGGGCGCGAACGCGCGCTCGCCTTCCTCAAATTCGTGGTGCGCACCTGCGCCGAGGGCGTGCTCACGGTCAAGCCCGATTCGCTCATCCGCGACGAGGTGCGGGCGGAGCTGGCGAACTACTTCCACAGCGCGGAACAGGACCTGCTCGATCTGGCCTGCGAGCATGCGGCACTGCTGGTCGAGCTCGCATCGGCGGTGCGCGACGGCGTGCTGCAGCTGCAGCTCGCCGGTGCGAACGGCGCCCTTGCGCGCATTGCCGATCGCGCCAAATCCTGGGAAACCGCCGCTGACGCGCTGCTCAATCAGGTGCGCGCCGCGGTCGATCATTCGGCCGGCGCGGTGTTCTTCAAGGTGCTGCTGGAGGCGGCCGATGACGTCGCCGACTGCCTGGAGGAGGCCGCGTTTCATTTCACCTTGTTCCCGCCGCGCGCGGCGCCCGACGATGCGCATGAGCGCCTGCGCGCGCTCGCCGAACTGCTGGTGGACGGGGCGCAGGAATACCTGAAAGCCCTGACCACCGCGCGCTATGTGCGCCGCGGAGGCGACCGCGACGACATGCGCGATTTTCTCGAGGCGGTGCACCGCATCACCACGGTGGAGCACGATAGCGACGAGGCGCAGCGCGCGATCAAGTCGGCGCTGCTGGCCGCGGAAAGCGATGCACGCGGTCTGTTCGTTGTGGCCGAGGTTGCGCGCAACCTGGAAGAGGCGGCCGATGCGCTGATGCACAGCGGCCTGGTGCTGCGCGACCATGTCATGGGCACGGTGGCGGCAAGTTGAAACGCGGCCGGAATGATGAACATCGCGGCGGCGGCAGTCAGGGGAACATGAGGCGAGCAATCTGCGCCTACCGGATCGAGCATGAATGCAGGCAAGCATAAGCGCGGCGGCAAGGGCAGGAGCACCGGGGCCGGCGCGGGCGGCGAGCAGCGCGTGTACCTGATCGGCGCGGGCGCCGCGCTTGCGGCCGGCGCTTCGCCCGGGGAAATGGGTTTCAAGGCCTACAATCTGGCGCGCATGGCCGCGGTGGGCATGCCGGTGCCGCCGGCCTTCGTCCTGTCGACGGCCTTTTGCCGCGACTACTATGCCGCCAAGTGTGCGCTGCCCGCGGGTTTCCGCGGCCTGCTCGACGCCAATCTGCGCGAACTGGAGCGCATGTCCGGCCTGTCCTTCGGCGGCGCGCGGCGGCCGCTGCTGGTGTCGGTGCGCTCCGGTGCGGCGGTGTCGATGCCGGGCATGCTCGATACCGTGCTCAACGTCGGCCTGAACGATGCCACTGTCACCGCGCTGGTGCGCATGACCGGCAATCCGCGCCTGGCCTGGGATTCGTACCGCCGGCTGATCCAGTCCTACGCCGAGGTGGTACATGGGGCGAAGCCGGATGCCTTCGACGCGGCGCGCGCGCAGCGGCTCAAGGCAGCGCGCGTCGCCAGCGCCGGCGATCTCGACTTCATCGCGCTGCGCGATCTCGCCGCCGAGTACCTGGATATCTACCGCGAGCTTACCGGCGAAAGTTTCCCGCAGGCGCCACTGGACCAGCTCAGCGCGGCGGCGGAGGCAGTGTTCCGCTCCTGGGCGGGGAAGAAGGCGCTCGAATACCGCCGCATCCACCGCCTCGGCGCGGCGGCGGGGACCGCGGTATGCGTGCAGACCATGGTATACGGCAATGGCGGCGGCACTTCCGGCGCCGGCGTTGCCTTCACTCGCGATCCGGCCACCGGGGAAAATGCGCTGTACATGGATTTCCTGTTCAACGCGCAGGGCGACGACGTGGTGTCGGGCCGGCACGATCTGGGGGAGAGGGCGCAGATCGGCGCGCTGCTGCCCGAAGTGCTGCAGCAGATCGAAGCGCTGCGCAAGCGCCTGGAAACCGAGTTCGGCGACTTGCAGGAGTTCGAATTCACGCTGCAGAACGGGCAACTTTTCATGCTGCAGACGCGCAGCGGCAAGCGCACGCCGCTCGCAGCGCTGCGCATCGCGGTCGAAATGGTCGCGCAAGGCCTGCTGACGCCCGAGGGGGCGCTGGCGTGGCTGCAGGACTGCAAGCTGCGCTCGATACAGACCGAATCGGTGCGCGCCAAGGACGGACAGGAGCCGCTCGCGCGCGCGATTCCGGCCGGCGTCGGTGTCGCCGTGGGTGAAATTGTGCTCGACCCGGAAACTGCGCGCCGGCGCGCCGCGACGGGCAAAGCGGTGATTCTGGTGCGCGAGGATATTTCGACCGACGACGTCAGCGGCATCGCCGGCGCGGCCGGCATACTCACCGCGCGCGGCGGGCGCACGGCGCACGCGGCGGTGGTCGCGCGCCAGATGGGCAAGGTATGCCTGGTCGGCTGCCGCGAACTCGCGATCGATCTCGCCAAGCGCAACTGCACCATAGCCGGGAAGCTGCTGCGCGAGGGCCAGGTGATATCGCTGGACGGCGGTGCCGGCGGCGTCTACGCCGGCGCAGTCGACATCGTGCGCGCGCGGCCGGAGCGCGAACTCGCAGCGGTCGCATCCTGGCGCGCGCAGTTGCCGCCAAGCCGGACGCCGGGGCGCAGCCGGCGCCGCTAAGCAAGTGTCAGAGGCCATACCCGCGCGTTCGTGGCATTGTCTGCCGCCCGCGGCGGCCGCGCAGGCGCTGGCCACGGGACTTCGCCACGGTCTTGCGGCCGAGGAAGCCGCGCGCCGACTTGCCAGCGGCGGCAGGAACGTGTTGTGCGAAGCGCCGCCGCGGCCGGCATGGCGCATGCTGCTCGACCAATTCCGCGACTTCATGATCGTAATGCTGCTGGCCGCCGCGCTGGTGTCGGGCGCGATCGGCGAAGTCGTGGACAGCCTGGCGATCGTGGCCATCCTGGTGGTCAATGCCTGTATCGGCTTCGTGCAGGAATACCGCGCGGCACAGGCGATGCAGGCCTTGAAGCGGCTCGCCGCGGCGCACGCGAAGGTGCTGCGCGGCCAGATGGGTCTCGCGCTGGCGGT
>JAAOZY010000420.1 GCA_012274205.1 Betaproteobacteria bacterium | reverse complement strand
GGTCCAGCCAGGCGTCGAGCGAAACGCGAAACGATGCGACCATGATCGCCATCGCCACCATCAGCGAAAAGCTCGCGACGATCGCGGCCAGGCTCACCGCCGCCTGCCCCGGCGCGCCGCGCAGCTGCGCCAGCGCGAGGCGCGCGCCGGCGCCGCGCGGCTGCGGCAGCAGGCCGAATACCGTCGTCGCCAGGCGCGGCATCAGCGCGAGCGTGCCGACCAGCATCAGCGCAATCGCGAGATAACCGAACAGCGGTATGCCGCCCACCGGCCCGGGCAGCGTGCACAGCACGCCCGCGAGCAGCAGCACGGCGCCAGGCCAGGCCGGGCGCAGGTGTGCGAACGCCTGTTGCTCGTCGCCCGCCTTCAGCGCCTGCGCCGGCGCGGCGCGCGCGGCCTCCAGCGCCGCGGCCAGGCTGCCCGCCAGCGCGACCAGCACACCTAATGCAAAGAACAGCGCGCTGGCCCAGGGCTCGGCATGCAGGTCGGGGTGCAGCCCGCGAAACTCACCGGCGCCCAGGTCGGCACCGAATCGCGCCAGCACTGCAGCCGCGATGAAGTATCCCGCGGCGAGCCCGATCGCCGCGCCGGCCGCGCCGATCAGCCCGCCTTCGATCAGCAGCATGCGCGCAATCCCGCCGCGGGTCACGCCGAGCACGCGCAGCAGCGCGAGCTGCGCGCGCCGGCGCACCACCGACAGCGCCTGCGCCGAAAACACGAGGAAGCCGCCGGTGAACAGTGCCACCAGCGCGAGCACATTGAGGTTCACGCGGTAAGCGCGCGACAGGCTGGCGTTGCGCTGCAGCTCGCTTTGCGGGCGTTCCACCAGCAGGCCCGGCGGCAACTGCGCCTGAACCCGCGCCTGCAGGGCCGCTGTGTCCGCACCGGGGCGCGCGCGCAGGTCGATGCGGCTGATGGTCCCGATGCGGCCGAGCGCCTGCTGCGCCGCGGCGATATCCATCACGCCGAGGCGCTCGCGCCCAGCGCCGCGCAGCAGGCCGGCGACGCGCAGGCGCACTTCGGCCAGGCCCACCTGAATCGCGAGCGGATCGCCGGGCTTCAACTGCAGCCAGTCGGCCGCGGCGGGGCTCAGGAACAGCGCGTCCGGACGCAGCAGCTCGAGCGTGTCGGCGCGCGCATCGCCGATCAGCGCCGGCTGCACTGCGGCCGCACGGAAGGCGTCCACGCCGAGCAGGTGCAGGCTTTCGCGCCTGCCCGTCAGCCTGGCGTCCGCTTCGAGCACCGGACTGGCTGCGGCGACCTGCGCCAGGCGCGCGATGCGCGGATAGAGCATTTCGTCAAAGCCCGCGCGCGGGCCGCGGATTTCCAGGTCGGCTTCGCCCGCGAGCGAGCGCACTGCCTGCGAAAACTCGCTCAGCGCGACCGCGTTGATGAGCTGCACCGCATAGCCCAGCGCCACGCCCAGTGCGATGGCGAGCACCGACACCGCGAGCCTGCCCTTGTGCTGCGCCAGCGGCGCGAGCAGCAAGGCTGCGCGCGATAGCGCATGCGGCGAAAACGCCGGCGCGGACATCAGCCGCCCTCCCGCAGTCCCTGCGCGGTAAGTACGACGATGCGATCGGCGGTTGCCGCCGCCGCGTGCGAATGCGTGACCAGGATACAGGCCGCATTGCGCGTCTTGACCTGCTCGCGCAGCAGCGCGAGCACCTGCGCCGCGCTGTCCGGATCGAGGTTGCCGGTGGGCTCGTCGGCGAGCAGCAGCTGCGGCCGGTGCACCAGCGCGCGCGCGATTGCCGCGCGCTGCAGCTCGCCGCCGGAGAGCTCGCGCGGCATGCTCGCCGCGCGCCCGCCGAGGCCGACCGCAGCGAGCATGGCCTGCGTGCGCTGCGCCGCCTCGTCCTCGGCGATGCGATTGAGGATGAGCGGCAGCGCCACGTTCTGCGCCAGCGAAAGATAGGGCAGGATGTGGAAGGCTTGGAACACGAAACCCATGCGCTCGCGCCGCAGCAGGGTCGCCGCATCGTCGTCGAGCCCGGTCAGCTCGACGCCGTCGAGGCTGATGCTGCCCGCATCGGTGCGATCGAGCCCTGCGATCAGGTTGAGCAGCGTGGATTTGCCGATGCCGGACTCACCCATCACCGCGATGTACTCGCCCGCGGCGAGCGCGAGGTCGACGCCGTGCAGCACGCTGCGGCCGCGCGCACCGGCGTAGGTCTTGCTCAGATTGCGCAGCACCAGCATGGATCGGATTAGTCCGGCGAAAGCACCGGCGAGCTTAGCCTGCGCGCCCCGGCGTGGCAAGCGCGGCACCGCGAGCGTGTTCGTGGCGGGGTCCGCGCCTGCCTTTGCAATCTTAGGCTACACTTGCGCGAAACAAACGCGGATCGAAGCGCGCGCCGGTACGCAAAGTGGCCGCGCGCCACAGAGAAAACCCTATCCGACCATGCCCTTCGAAGCGCCCGAACTCGCACCGCCAGCACCGCACCGGATGCGCGCCGATTTCGGCAGCGTGTACGCCGTCAACGGGCTCGTGGCTTTCATTTTCGCCGCGACCGGGCCGGTGGCGATCATACTTGCCGTCGCCCGCCAGGGCGGTCTGGGCGAAGCGCAGCTGTCCTCCTGGCTGTTCGGCTCCTTCTTTCTCAACGGCCTCATCAGCCTCGCCTACTGCTGGATCTACCGCCAGCCGCTGGTGTTCTTCTGGAGCATCCCGGGCGCCGTGCTGATCGGGCCGGCGCTGGGCCACCTGAGCTTCGCCGAGGTGATCGGTGCCTATCACGCCACCGGGCTGCTGATGCTGCTGCTGGGCGTCTCCGGCCTGGCGCGGCGCGCGACGCAGGCCGCGGTGATGCCCATCGTCATGGGCATGGTCGCGGGCGTGTTCCTGCGCTTCGGCCTCGATCTGGTGTATGCGCTGCGCGACGACTTCTGGATCGCCGCGCCCATGGCCGCGGTATTTCTGGCCCTGACCACGCTGCCGCGGCTGGGGCGCTACGTCCCGCCGCTGATCGGCGCGCTCGCCGTAGGCGCGGCCGCGATCGCGCTGCTCGACCGCTACCAGCCCGGCAGCGCCGCGGTATTTGGCTTCGTCCATCCCAATCTCTATACGCCGGTATTCTCCTGGCGCGCCATGGTGGAACTGGTGGTGCCGCTCGCGATCACCGTGCTGGCGGTGCAGAACGGCCAGGGCTACGCCGTGCTCAACGTCGCCGGCCACAAGCCGCCGGTGAATGCGGTCACCATCGCCTGCGGTGTCGGGTCGATGGCCTCGGCGCTGGTCGGCGCGGTATCGACCTGCCTCACCGGGCCGGTCAACGCGATCATCTCGCACTCGGGCGAGCGCCAGCGCCAGTACACGGCGGGCCTGCTGGTGGGCCTGCTGGCACTAGGCTTCGGCGCGCTCGCGCCCACCTTCACCCACCTGATGCTGGCCACGCCGCGGGCTTTCATCGCCACGCTGGGCGGCCTCGCCATGCTGCGCGTGCTGCAGACCGCCTTCGTCGCTTCGTTCCGCACCACGCACACCTTCGGCGCGCTGATCACTTTCGTAGTCACCGTCGCCAACGTGCCGATCTTCAACGTCGGCGCGCCATTCTGGGGGCTGGTGTTCGGCTTTCTGTGTTCGAAGCTGCTTGAGCCGGGCGATTTCGCAAAGCCACGCGAAAGCAACTAGGCGCGAACCGGGTATAGGGCTTGACGCGCCCCATCGTATAGGGCACGATACGCCCCATGAAGGCGCGACTCGTCGCACGAATCAAGGAAGCCTACGGGCGCGGCACCATTGAGGGGGTGGTTTGGGAAGTGCCCGCGCCGGCGCAGCCTTCGGCGCATCGCATCAAGTATCGCCTGGTCTATGTGGTCGCTGGCGAGCGCGTGGTGGGTTATGACAACGAACGCGGCAAGGGCGATCACAAGCACATCCGGGGCGCGCAAGCGCCCTACGCGTTCAAGGATGTGCCGACGCTGATCCGTGATTTTCTGCAGGACGTACAGGAGACTGAATCATGAGCGTGCTGGAAGTGCGGGTTGGGGAGCCGGTCAAGACGAGTCTTGCGCGATTTGGACAGACGCTGTCAGCGGCGAAGGCCGGCAAGAAGGTGAAACCGTATTTCGGCATCGGCTTTCGCACGATGGCGCAATTCGGCGAAGTGTTCACCCCGAAGCGCTGGGAACTGGTGGAGTTCCTGAAAGCCTCCGGCCCGCTGACGATCTACGCCCTTGCCAAGCGCCTCGGACGCCACTACCGCAACGTGCACAAGGACGTAACTGCCATGATCGAATGGACGGTGATCGAGAAGGACGAGGCCGGGCGGGTGTTCGTGCCCTGGGATGAAATCGATGTGCGCTGGCCGCTGCTCAAGCAAGCGGCGTGAGCAAGAAGCGATAAGCGGCAGGAAAATAGAAATGCGCTGGGTAGCACCGACCGAGAAAGACACGGCCACCGAAACCCTGGAAAAACGCCTGTGGGCGGCGGCCGACCAGTTCCGCGCCAACTCCGGGCTCAAAGCTGCGGAATATTCCTCCCCCGTCCTCGGCCTGATTTTTCTGCGCTTTGCCGAGGCGCGTTTCGCCAAGCGCCGCGCGCAATTGGAAAAGGCCGGCACATCGGCGCGCCGCGGCGCGTCGCGCATCGATGAGCCTAAGGCTTACCACGCCGAAGGCGTGCTGTTCCTCACGCCCAACGCGCGCTTCGAGCACCTGCTGCAGCTGCCCGAGGGCAGCAATGTCGGCGGCGCGGTCAACGAGGCCATGGCCGACATCGAGAAGCACAACCCCACGCTGGCCGGGGTGTTGCCGCGCAACTACCAGATCTTCAACGGCACGTTGCTGAAGGAATTGCTGAAAAAGGTGTCCGAGATTCCAGTCAGCCTCGACTTCGACGCCTTCGGGCGCATTTACGAATACTTCCTCGGCCAATTCGCCCGCACCGAGGGGCAGAAAGGCGGCGAGTTCTATACCCCGGCGCCCATCGTGCGCCTGATGGTCGAAATCCTCGAACCCTTCCATGGCCGCATCCTCGACCCCGCCTGCGGCTCGGGCGGCATGTTCGTGCAGTCGGCGCGCTTCGTCGCCGAGCACAAGAAGAACCCCGCTTCGGAGCTGTCGGTGTTCGGCGTCGAAAAAACCGACGAGACCGGACGCCTCGCGCGCATGAACCTGGCCGTGCACGGGCTGGAGGGCGACATCCAGCATGGCGGCAAGGTCAACAGCTATTACGACGACCCGCACAAGGCCGTGGGCGCCTTCGACTTCGCGCTCGCCAATCCGCCCTTCAACGTCAACGCGGTGGACAAGGACCGCCTCAAGGACAAGGTCGGCAAGGGCCGGCGCTTCCCGTTCGGCCTGCCGCGCACCGACAACGCCAACTACCTGTGGATACAACTGTTCTACTCGTCGCTGAACAACAAGGGCCGCGCCGGCTTCGTCATGGCCAACTCGGCCAGCGACGCACGCTCATCCGAAATGGAAATCCGCAGACAGCTCATCGAAGCGCGCGCGGTGGATGCCATCATCGCCGTCGGCACCAACATGTTCTACACCGTCACCCTGCCGTGCACGCTGTGGTTCCTCGACAAGGGCAAGGCCAACAAAAAAACCGTTCGCCCTGAACCCGTCCCCCAAGGGGACTTCCTTCGGGGCGTCGAAGGGCGTCCGGATCGAGCCAACACCGTGCTCTTCATCGACGCCCGCCACATCTACCGCCAGGTCGATCGCGCCCACCGCGACTGGACATCAGCGCAGATCGGCTTCATCGCCAACCTCGTCCGCCTCTACCGCGGCGAAGAGATCGATCTCACCCTCGGTGGAGACGAAGCCGAAGAAAAGCTCAAAGAAATCTTCGGCAAGAAACCAAAATATGCCGACGTCGCCGGACTCTGCCGAACCGCCACGTTGAAGGAACTCGAAGCTCAAGGCTGGTCGCTCAACCCCGGCCGCTACGTCGGCGTCGCGCCTGGCGAGGACCTCAGCGACGAGGACTTCAAGGAACAGCTCGAAACGCTGAACGAGGAACTGGAAGTGCTGAACGCCCAGGCGCGGGAACTCGAACAGACCATCGCCGCGAATGTGGCGGGGATTCTGGAGGCGTGAGGATGGCTGCTTGGCCAGTAAAACGCATGGATGAGCTATGCGAGATCACTTCAAGCAAGCGCATCTTCGCGGCAGACTATGTTTCCG
>JAAOZY010000064.1 GCA_012274205.1 Betaproteobacteria bacterium | reverse complement strand
GACAATCTGACCGCAGGCGGGCTGCAACTACTCGGCAATGGTCCGTTCACGCTTAGCAACGCAGGTAACGATGTCACCACCTTGGCCGCGAACGTGGCGGGGAACATCAGCTACCGCGACGCCAATTCCTTCGCTGTCGGCGTCGTCGGCGACGCGCCCTCGGGGGTCAGCACTACGGGAATCACGACCACTGCCGCTGGGGCAGTGCAGCTCGACGTGCCGAACACGCTGACGATCAACAACGACATCAGCACCGACGGCGCCTTTACGCAGATCAGTTCGGCCGGAAGCGGCTCGGTGTCCATCGCCAGCCCGCGCTCGATCCGCACGAGCGGCGATGCGGTTAGCTTTGCCAGCCCGGTCGCCTTGAACGGAGCCGGCACCACGACGATCGATACAACAAGCAGCGCTAGCACGGCCGGCGGCAATGTCACTTTCAGCAATACGCTCACCGGCACCACTGCAAGCGCGGAAAACCTGACCATCACCGCCGGCAGTGGCGGTGCGGTGAGCTTCAACAGCACGGTCGGCGCAATCCGGCTGGGCGATGTGAACATCACCCAGGCGCGGGACCTGACGATCCAGTCCGGGTTCAACGTCAAGAGCCTGACACAATCCCAGGGCGCCACCGGTGCGCCGTCCACGACGCCCTCGGCCGGCGCCACGACCATCAACGGCGCGGTCGATACCACCGGCAATACCAGTCTTGCCACCAGCGGCGCACTGACCGTCTCCGGCGCGGGTTCGATCGCCGCCGGCGCCGGTTCGAGCGTGACTCTCACCTCAGGCGGCGACATGACGCTCAGCGGCAGCGTGAGCGCGCCGGCGGGCGCCACGCTGAACGTGATAGGTACGGATCGGATACTTACGCAGAACGGCGGCACCCTGGCTACGACCGACAGTGCAGTGGCGCTGATCGCCGACGAAATGATGCTGACCAGCGCGATCAATTCCGGCAGCGGCGCCGTGACGCTGAAACCAAACAATACGGCCGACGCGATTGCGCTCGGCGCAGCAACGGCCAGCACCAACAATTCCGCGGCGACGCTGGAGCTCTCCGACAGCGAGCTCAATACCATCGCCACCACCGGCGGTCTGACGGTCGGCGCCGGCAACCATACCGGCGCGATCACGGTGCTGGGCGCGCTTGCGCCGATCACCGCGCAGAACGGCTTCATACTGCTCAACAATAGCGGCGGCATCGCGATCAACGCGCCGATCAGCTACGCCGCCGGCAATGGCAATCTGAGCTTGACGGCCAACGGCAACGGCGCGGCGGCGGGGGCGATCACCACCAATGGCAGCGCGATCGACGTGGCCGGCACGCTTGCGATGAACGCCGCGACCGGCGTCGGCACGCTGGCGGCGCCGATGGTGTTGTCGCATGCGGCTGGCACCACCCTGGCCGTGACCAACAGCACCAGCGGCGGCGTGTTCGAGCGCGCGGACCTGGGCGAGCTGAACGTGAGTTCGATCAGCAACAGCGCGGCGGCGAACGGCGGCATCGAGTTGAACGTGGGCAGCGACCTCAATATCAACGGCAAGGTGCAGAACAACGTCGGGCATATCCAGTTCGTGACCGGCAACGACACGGCATACACTGCCGCGGGCGGATTCGGACTGTCGCCCGCATCGGTGGCCGCGGGCAGCCTCGGCGGGGTGAACATCAACGCGCAGGTAATCGCCGGCAACGGCGGCGCGATTTCGATCTTCGCCACGGGCGGCGTCAAACAAAGCGCGGACGGGGCTGCCGGACTGCAAAGCCCTGCGCTGAAGGACAAGTTCGAGGCGGGCGCGCTCAATGTGCGCACCTTCAACAATGGCACCCAGATCGGCGTGATCGACCTGCGCAACAACCTGGCCGGGACCGGCAACAGCATGGGCCCGATCACGCTGGAAGCGCGGCTGGCCGGCTCGATCAAGCCGCCGCCCTATGCGGAAAGCAATATCGAATACAAGAGCATCAACGGCACCAATATATCCGGCATCGGCACCGCGGCCGACTTCTCGCTGGTCGCGCCGAGCCAGACCATCGATCTGGCGCCGGGCGCCAGCCTGTCCGGCACCAACATCAACCTGATCGCGACGGCGGGCGACGTGACCGTGAAGTCGGCCATTACCAACGCCCAGGTCAACGGCGGCCAGTCGGGCGGATCGCTCAATCTTTATGCCACCGGCAACATCATTCTGAACGACCCGGGCGGGGACAGCGCCGGCGTGGTGATCGGCAAGGACCTGGGGACGCTGGATAAGCTGGGCAACCGGGAGTTCGAGAAATTCGACCATACCCTGACGCTGGTCGCCACCGGTGACGTGAGAATCTACGGAACGGTGCAGGTGACAGGCGATCTGGCGCTGCGCGCCAACGCGAGCGCGAGCGAAGCATCCGGGCCGGGCGGCGTTGCCGGCTACGGCGCAGGGGCAGGCAGCGTGATCATCGCCGGTTCGGCGGGCAATTCAGTGGAGGTGCGTGCGCAAAATGTCCTGGTGGGCCAGAAAGACGCTGCCGGCAATCCGCTGCCGGTGCAGAACCTGATCATCGACAACAGCGCGAATACGGCGGTCAGCGGCAAGTTCTTCGATACCAGCCTGCGCGCCGACAAGAAGCTCGAGATCTATCTCAATGGCGACCAGAACGGTGCCGGAACCTCGGGCAATATCGTGATCACCGGCGGCAGCGCCAGCGCCATCTCCGAGGGCATCGCCGGCAAAGCCGCCAAGAGTTCGGCGCTGGCGGCGCTCCGCGGCGACACCATCACCATTCTTGGAGTCAAGGGCGGGACGCAGCTGCCCACACTGGATCCGGATACGCAAACGGTCAACCCGCTGCTGCCCTACACCACGAACAGCAGCAATATCACCCTGACCGGCGGCACCGCGACCAGCGATGCCATGGCAGGGGGCGGGGCGCTGGCCGCGGCCGACGCGCTGATGCTGGGCACGACCAGGAAGTTCATCGACATCGGCGGCAATCTCGAATTGCATGGCGGAACGGCGGATTCGACGAAGCACGGCCAGACCTCGGCGTCCGCGAAGATCGACCCTGCCAGCCTGTTCATCAATACCGGGGGCTACATCAAGCTGATCGGCGGCACCGGCGCCGGCGCGCCAGCCGCCATCGTCAACAACGGCGACATGGAGATCAGGATCGGCGGCAAGTTCGACTACGAGTATAAGGATGCGGCCGGCGTTACGCAGACCAGATTTGACGTGGGTCTGCTGCTCGAAGGCGGGCGCGGTTCGGGGCTGTTCGACCGCAACAATCAACCGATCAAGCTCTATTACGACGCCTCGTCGCAGGTTCTGCTTCTGTTCCCCGCGATCAACGGCGGTGCGGGCGGGGGCACCTACTTCATGAATCTCGACCTGGACAAGGCTTCGTCGTTCCTGCAGTCGCAGTCGCAGCGCGGCTTTGACGATTCGCTGCTGGCGTATATCATCTTCGCTGCGAACGAGGAAACCCGTGCCGGCCGTATTGTTACCGGCGTCTCGAACACTGACGACTCGAACAAGCCTTCCTGCAACTGACACCGTTGCGCGGGCGTTTGCCATCCCGCTGCGGCGCAGCGGCAGCGAGGATCGCGGCCTGCTGCCGGAACTGCCGGAGCGGGCAGCGGAACGGCGCGTGCACCTGGAAGGTACGGGGAACCGAACATGTCACAGCTGGCGAAAGTATCGACTACATTGCTGCGAAATGTCCCGCTGTTTGCGGGCCTGGACGAGCAGCAACTGAGCGTCCTGGCGAGCGCCATAGTGCGCAAGAGCGTGGGCCGCAACGCCAGGATCATAGGCGCGGGCGACCCCACCGATTCGCTGTATATCGTCATCAGCGGCCGCCTCAAGGTGTTGATGAGCGACGAGCAGGGCAAGGAGGTCATACTTTCCATCCTCGGGCCGGGCGAGTTCTTCGGCGAAATGGGTCTGCTGGACGACAGCCCCCGGTCGGCCAGCGTGGTAAGCCTGGAAGCCTGCGAGCTGCTCACAATCTCCAAGACCGATTTCAAGCGCAGCCTGTCGGAGAACTTCGAACTGTCGTTGATGGTGATGCGCGGCCTGGTAAAGCGCCTGCGCGAAGCCGACCAGAAGATCGGCAGCCTCGCGTTGATGGATGTGTACGGCCGAGTGGCGCGGCTGCTGCTGGAGATGGCGGAGGAAGTCGACGGCGAGAAAGTGGTGGTCAAGAAGCTGTCCAAACAGGACATCGCGAAAATGATCGGCGCGTCGCGCGAGATGGTCAGTCGCGTGATGAAGGATCTGCAGATGGGCGGCTACATCGAAGTGCGCGGCCGCTCGATCGTCCTGCGCGACAATATCCTGCTCCCGGACTAGCCTTTGCCCGCTCGCGGCGAACCGGCCTGCAGGCGTTTCGATTCGCACCGGCAGCTTGAGAATCTGATAGCATTAACGCGCGCAAACGCCCAGCGCAGTCGGTTCTGCGCAGCGCGGGCCGTGCCGGACAACGCGCGGATTGCCTGGTCTTGGCGCAAAACAGGGCAGTGCTGGCTGAGTGCACGACTGGTAGAACGGATAACAAGAGGGAAAAGCATGTCGGGCGTACCCCCGGTTTCCACCGCGCTGCTGCGCAATGTACCCCTGCTTTCCTTGCTCAGTGACAGCGAACTCACATTGCTGGCGCGTGTGGTCGCGCGCAAGTCGTACGCGCGCGGTGCGCAGATTCTGGGCGCCGGAGATCCGACCGATTCGCTGTACATTCTGATCAGCGGCCGCATCAAGGTGTTCATGAGCGATCTCGACGGAAAGGAGGTCATTCTCTCCATCCTCGGGCCGAATGAATTCTTCGGTGAGATGGGCCTCATCGACAACAGTCCGCGCTCGGCCAGCGTGGTGGCGCTCGAGCCGTGCGAACTCATCTGCATTTCCAAGCCCGAATTCAAGCGTTGCCTGGCCGACAATTTTGACATGGCGATGACCGTGATGCGCGGCCTGGTGAAGCGTCTGCGTGAAGCGGACAAGCAGATCGGCAGCCTGGCGCTGATGGACGTTTTCGGGCGCGTGGCGCGCCTGCTCTTGGAGACGGCCGAGGTCGTCGGCGGCGAAAAAGTAGTGACTAAAAAACTGTCCAAGCAGGATATTGCGCGCATGATCGGCGCCTCGCGTGAAATGGTCAGCCGCGTGATGAAGCATTTGCAGGAGGCCGGCTATATCGAAGTGCGCGGCGATACCATCGTCATTCGCGACAGCATCATGCTGCCGGATTAGCCGCGATTGCCCGACATCGCTCTGGAATTTCAGTAAGCGGCTGATTTGTAAGTGTTTTGTGTCGTCGCGGCAAAGCGGGTATATATCCGCAATCGTGAACTTGTTCCTCTGCGATTGTCAGGAAATCGACTAGACTTAACGAGTGAAAATGGATTGCGCTGGTGCGTCTGCTGGCGCGCGCGGACCAGGGAGCATCAAGATGAAAGATTATCGTCATAGTTTGCAATGTCTGGCCTTTGTGGCGCTCGGATTGATATCCGGCGCGGCGCTGGCCAATACCGGCACGGTTACGCAGCTGTCGGGCACTTTGTCCGTGCTCAAGGCCGACGGTTCGGTGCGCATACTGTCGCACAAGTCCGAGGTGGTCAGCGGCGATACCGTCAATACCCAGAAAGACAGCTATGCGCAGATCAAGTTCTCGGATGGCGGTTTGATTACCCTCAAGCCCAATACCAGCGTCAAAATCCAGGATTTCCACTTCAAGCAGGAAGAGCCGGCGAAGGACAGTTTCGTATTCGGGTTGGTAAAGGGCGGCCTGCGTGCCGTTACCGGTCTGGTGGGCAAACGCGGCAATAAGGACGCCTACAGCTTGGGCACCGCAACGGCAACGATCGGGATTCGCGGCACCAGCTACGGCGCCGACGATTGCATCACCACGCCCTGCCCGAAGCCCGGCGCGAACGAGAACCTGGAACCCAGCGTGTACGTCAGCGTGACCGACGGTGAAATCGTGGCGACCAACAATGCCGGTTCGCAGAATTTCCTTGCCGGCCAATTCGGCGCGATTTCCGACCGCAACAGCCGGCCGCGCTTCCTGTCCACGGACCCGGGCCTGCAATTCACGCCGCCGGCGACGTTCATCCAAAGCATCATGACCGGTGCGGCCGTGAACGCGGGCAAGAACCAGGAGTGCGTGGTCAGGCGCTGAACGCGTTCCGTTTCCCGCGTACAAAAAATCCCCGCCACGCGCGGGGATTTTTATTTCCCCCCGGGGCTTTGCGCTTTGGTGCGCGGGCGGCCGAGCGGGTAAAATGCCGGATTGGACGCCTGCCCATGCGCACTCTGAACCGCACCGAAACACCGCCCCTGCCAGGGAAGATCGCCGCGCTGCTGCGCGAGTCGAAGTGGTTTGCGCTGCTGGCGCTTGCGCTCTACCTGCTGCTGATTCTGGTGACTTTCGACAAGGCCGACCCAGGCTGGTTTCACAGCATCGGGACAGCGACGGCGAGGAACGCGGGCGGACGCGCCGGCGCCTGGCTGTCGGAGCTGCTGCTCTATCTGTTTGGCGTATCGGCGTATTGGCTCGTGGCGCTGCTCGGCTACATCGTCGTAGCCGGCTACCGGCGCTTGGACGGCAGCAGCCTGCTCGACCGGCGTTCGCTGATAGTCGCGCTGGCGGGTTTTGCCGTGCTTCTGATCGCCAGCTCCGGCATGGAAGCGCTGCGTTTCTATACACTCAGGGCAGCGCTGCCCCTGGCGCCCGGCGGTATGCTGGGCGCGGCAGTCAGTGGCGGATTATCCGCGGCTTTCGGCTTTACCGGTGCGACGCTGATTTTGCTGACGCTGTTCGCGATAGGCGGCAGCCTGTTCACGGGCATCTCCTGGCTGACCGTTATCGAGGTGACCGGGGCCGCGCTGGAGGTGAGCTACGATTTCATGCTCAACAGCTGGCAGCGACGCCAGGACCGCAAGGCGGGCGAAATAGCCACGCACGAGCGCGAGGCGGTCGTGGAGGAAGATAAAAAACGCATCATCGAGGACCACGAACCGATACGCATCGAAGCACCGGTAATCGAGATCCAGAAGTCCGAGCGCGTCATCAAGGAAAAGCAGGTGCCGCTGTTCCAGGACCTGCCCGACACGCCGCTGCCGCCGCTGGCTCTGATGGACGAAGCGCAGCGTGATGTCGAGGCGATCAGCGCAGAGACGCTGGAATATACGTCGCGCCTGATCGAGAAGAAACTATCCGACTTCGGCGTGCAGGTGAAAGTCCTGGCCGCCTACCCGGGCCCGGTAATCACGCGCTATGAGATCGAGCCGGCAGTAGGGGTCAAAGGAAGCCAGATCATGAGCCTGGTGAAGGATCTGGCGCGGGCGCTGTCGGTGGTTAGCATACGCGTGGTCGAGACCATCCCCGGAAAATCGTGCATGGGGCTGGAGATCCCCAATCCCAAGCGCCAGATCGTGCGCCTGTCGGAGATTCTCAGTTCCGAGGTCTACCACGAGATGGCTTCGCCGCTGGTGCTGACACTGGGCAAAGACATTGCGGGCAAGCCCATGGTTGCCGATCTCGCGAAAATGCCGCACCTGCTGGTCGCGGGAACGACCGGCTCGGGAAAATCGGTGGCGATCAACGCCATGATCCTGTCGCTGCTGTACAAGTCCGAGCCGCGCCAGGTTCGCCTGATCCTCATTGATCCGAAGATGCTGGAGCTATCGGTCTACCAGGACATCCCGCACCTGCTCGCGCCGGTGGTGACCGACATGAAGCAGGCGGCGAGCGCGCTCAACTGGTGCGTGGCCGAGATGGAGCGGCGCTACAAGCTCATGTCCTGGCTGGGCGTGCGCCAACTCTCGGGCTACAACACCAAGGTTACGGAGGCGGAAAAGCTGGGCCAGCCGCTGCAGGATCCGACCACGCTGGAAACCGGGGAGCCGCAATTCCTCGGCACGCTGCCCTATATCGTGGTGGTGATCGACGAGCTTGCCGACCTGATGATGGTGGTGGGCAAGAAGGTCGAAGAGCTCATTGCGCGTCTGGCGCAGAAGGCGCGCGCCGCGGGCATACACTTGATCCTCGCGACGCAGCGCCCCTCGGTGGACGTGATCACGGGCCTGATCAAGGCCAACATTCCGACGCGCATATCGTTTCAGGTTTCGAGCAAAGTGGATTCGCGCACCATCCTCGATCAAATGGGCGCCGAAACCCTGCTCGGCCAGGGAGACATGCTTTATCTGCGTCCCGGAACCGGGCTGCCCCAGCGCGTGCATGGTGCGTTTGTCGCCGATCACGAAGTGCACAAAGTGGTGGCTTACCTGAAGAAGATGGGTCAGCCTGATTACATCGAGGGACTGCTCGACGCGGGCGAGCCCGGCAGCGAGCTCAATGGCGTGGGCGAGGCCAGCGGCGAGGCCGACCCGCTCTACGACCAGGCGGTGGAGATCGTGCTGCGCACGCGCCGCGCCTCGATTTCGCTGGTGCAGCGCCACCTGCGCATCGGCTACAACCGCGCGGCGCGTCTGATAGAGCAAATGGAACAGGCGGGCATGGTTTCGACCATGCAGTCCAACGGCAATCGCGAAGTGCTGGTCCCGAACCGGGCGGAGGGCTAGGTGCTGCGGCTGTTGCTGCTGGTCGCGCTGCTGCTGCCGCTGGGCGGCGCGCACGCGTCCGGGCTGGATGCGCTGCACAGCTTTATTGCCGGCACCGCATCGGCGCAAGGCGAATTCGTGCAGAAGGTGTATGACCGCAAGCACAAGCTCACGCAGGAGGCGAGCGGCACGCTGGCGTTCATGCGGCCGGGACGCTTTCGCTGGACCTATGCCAAACCCTATGCCCAACTTATCGTCGGCGACGGCAGCAAGGTGTGGGTCTATGACGCAGACCTGAACCAGGTCACCGTGCGGCGTCTGGACCGCGCACTCGGCTCCTCGCCGGCGGCGCTGCTTGCCGGCAGCAACGAGATCGAGCGCGCGTTCAAGCTTACCGACCGGGGCGAAAAGGACGGCCTGGAATGGGTCGAGGCGCAGCCGCGCGATAAAGAATCCAATTTCGAGACCATCCGGATGGGCTTCGGCTTTTCCGGGCTGGAGATCATGGAACTGGCGGACAGCTTCGGCCAGACTACGGTGCTCAAGTTCACCGCCCTGCGCCGCAATCCTACACTCGACATGGCGCTGTTCAGGTTTGTCCCGCCCAAGGGCGCGGATGTGGTCGGCGACTGACGCGAACTGCTGCGCGATTCGCCGGTGAGTGATCTTTTCCCCAGGACCAAGCCGGCAGCGCCGCTGGCCGAGGCCATGCGGCCGCAATCCCTCGACGCTGTGGTGGGCCAGCCGCATCTGCTCGGACCGGGGAAGCCGCTGCGTCTGGCGTTCGAATCGGGCAAAGCGCATTCCATGATCCTGTGGGGGCCGCCGGGGGTGGGCAAGACCACGCTGGCGCGCCTGATGGCAAAAGCCTTCAACGCCGAATTCATCGCGCTGTCGGCCGTGCTCTCGGGCGTGAAGGACATACGCGAGGCGGTGCTGCATGCCGAGGCGGTGCTGGCGCAGTCGGGCCGGCCGACGATACTGTTTGTCGACGAAGTGCATCGCTTCAACAAGGCGCAGCAGGATGCGTTTCTGCCCTACGTGGAACAGGGGCTGTTCACCTTCATCGGCGCCACCACCGAAAACCCCTCGTTCGAAATGAACAGCGCGCTGCTGTCGCGCGCCGCCGTGTATGTGCTTAAGAGCCTGAATGACGAGGAGCTCGGTCAGTTGCTCGAACGCGCGCTTGGCGGTCCGCTGGCCGGACTGAAGTTCGATGCCGCCGCGCGCGAACGCCTGATCGGGCTCGCGGACGGCGATGCGCGGCGCCTGCTTAATCTGCTGGAAATCATCCAGACGGCCGCAGGCGAAAACGCGGCTGCAATCGATGGGGACTTCGTCGACAATGCCTTGTCGCGCAACCTGCGCCGCTTCGACAAGGGCGGGGACGCCTTCTACGACCAGATTTCGGCCTTGCACAAGAGCGTGCGTGGCTCGAGCCCGGACGCGGCACTGTACTGGATGGTGCGCATGCTGGACGGCGGTGCGGATGCGCTGTACATCGGCCGCCGACTCGTGCGCATGGCGTCCGAAGATATCGGGCTCGCCGATCCGCGCGCCCTGCGCCTTGCGCTGGACGCGTGCGAGACCTACGAGCGCCTGGGCTCGCCCGAGGGCGAACTCGCGCTGGCCGAGGCGGTGATCTATCTCGCCTGCGCCGCCAAATCGAACGCCGCATACGTCGCGTATAATGAGGCCCGCGCGTTCATCGCCCAAGACAAATCGCGCCTGGTGCCGGAGCATTTGCGCAACGCCCCGACCAAGCTGATGAAGGACCTGGGCTACGGACGGGAATACCGCTACGCGCATGACGAAGCCGAAGGCTACGCGGCAGGGGAACAATATCTGCCCGATGGCCTGACCGAAATGAATTGGTACCGGCCTGTGGCGCGCGGCCTGGAAGCCAGGATTTCGGAGAAGCTGGCATACCTGCGCGAGTTGGACAGAAAGGCGAAGAAATCTTAGACCACGTCTGGGACTCGCTACAGCGACGTTTGAACGAGGAAGAATGCGGCGAATTGCACGTTCATTTCACAATCCGCTCTTGAATACGGTTATTCGGATTACCCCATGCTAGATATCCAATTGTTGCGCAGCGATCTTGAAGGGGTCTCGCGCCGGCTTGCCGCCAGGCCATTCCAGCTGGACGGGGTCGAATTTCAGTCCCTGGAACTGGAGCGCAAGCTGGTGCAGACGCGCACCCAGGAGCTGCAGTCGGCGCGCAACAGCATGGCGAAGCGTATCGGCCAGGCAAAGGGCAAGGGCGAGGATGTCTCGGCGCTGGTGGACGAAGCAGGAGCGGCCAACGTCGAGCTGCAGACGCTCGAAGCCAGGCTGCTGCAGATTCAGGCAAAGCTGCAGGATTTCCTGCTCGTGATCCCCAATCTACCGCACGAAAGCGTTCCACCGGGGCAGTCGGCGGAAGACAATGTCGAAGTGCGCCGCGTCGGCACGCCGCGGAAGTTCGACTTTCCGGTGAAGGACCATGTCGACCTGGGCGAAGCGTTGGGGATGCTCGATTTCGCCACCGCCACCAAGATTGCAGGCTCGCGCTTTTCTCTCATGACCGGCGCACTGGCGCGACTGCACCGCGGTCTCGCCCAGTTCATGCTCGACGTGCATACGCGCGAGCACGGCTACACCGAGGTCTACGCGCCCTATATGGTGAACGCTGCAAGCATGCGCGGCACCGGGCAGCTGCCGAAATTCGAGGAAGACCTGTTCGCCGTGCCGCGCGGCGACGAAGGCAAGTTCTACCTTATCCCTACCGCGGAAGTCCCGGTAACCAATATCGTGCGCGACGAGATCCTGCCGCTGGAACTGCTGCCGCTCAAATTCGTCTGCCATACGCCTTGTTTTCGCAGCGAAGCCGGCTCCTACGGCAAAGACACGCGCGGCATGATCCGCCAACACCAGTTCGACAAGGTAGAACTGGTGCAGATTCTGCACCCGGAGAAGTCCTACGCCGGGCTGGAACTGCTGACCGGGCATGCGGAGACCATCCTGCAACGATTGGACCTGCCCTACCGGGTGGTGGCCTTGTGCGCCGGGGACATGGGTTTTTCCGCAGCCAAGACTTACGACATCGAAGTGTGGCTGCCCGGGCAGAACACCTACAGAGAGATTTCATCCTGCAGCAACTTCGAGGCATTCCAGGCGCGGCGCATGCAAGCACGTTTTCGCAACGAAAAGGGCAAGCCCGAACTGGCGCATACGCTGAACGGGTCCGGGCTGGCGGTCGGCCGCACCTTGGTGGCCGTTCTCGAAAACTGCCAGAACGCCGACGGCAGCATTTCCATTCCCGCTGCGCTGCTGCCCTATATGGGCGGCGTGGAGCGCATCGCGCGAACAATCTGAATATCTGTCTGCTCAGAAACCGGGCTTGCTGGTAAAATGCGCCCCGAAGGTCTCGATCCCGCTGGACGGGAAAGTCCGCTTGGGGGGAACGCCCGGAAAGGTGGCTGAGTGGTCGAAAGCGCCGGACTCGAAATCCGGTGTACGGTTCTCCGTACCGTGGGTTCGAATCCCACCCTTTCCGCCAGATCAAGAAAGCGACCCATGGTCGCTTTTTTTGATTGGGCCCCTGCCATTCGGCTATTCTTGACGCATGTCCGCATCAGCCGCCGATCCAGGTCTCGTTCACACGCTGCGGCGGGAACGCGCGCTGCTCTGGGGCGTGCTCGCTTCCATAGCTCTGCATGCGCTGGTCTTGCTCGGGATTTCTGCGCGCGAAGCGCCGGCGCCATCGGAAAAGTCCTTGCTGGTGCTGACCGCAAGGCTGGCGCCGGTTGCGCGGGCGTCGCGCGAGCCGCCGCCAGATCGGCCGCGGGCCGAACCGCCTTCGGAGCCGGCTCCAGCGCTGCGCCCGCCACGTGAACCGGAACGTAAGAAGCCGGCGCTGGTGCCTGCGCCAGTGGTGCAGAAGACGGTCCCCGCCGAAGCGGCGAAGCCTGCGCCGGTCGAGCCTGCGCTTGAATCCGCTGCCCCCGCGTCCTCTGCGCCGAGCTCAGTTCCGGCCGGGCCGACGCAGGCCAGGACCGCGCCTCAGGCGTTAGCCGGGCCGAGGACCGGGGCGACCGACAGGCCCGGCAACGAGATGGACGCGGGTACGATGGAGCAATATCGCCTGGCGCTGATCGTCGCGACACGGCGCTACAAGCGTTACCCGGCAATCGCGATGGAGAAGGGATGGCAGGGCCGAGTGGAAGTGCGCATGGTGATCGGCGCCAATGGCATGCTCGCGAGCACTTCGATCAAGACCAGCAGCGGCCACGAAATTCTGGACAATCAGGCGATGGACATGCTAAAAAAAGGCAAGACCACCGTCCAGATTCCCGCGGGCCTGCGCGGCCGCGAGTTCAGCATCGACGTCCCCGTTATATTCAATCTGGACAATCCGGGCTCCTGAGAGCCGGCGTCAATGCGACGAACTGGCCGTCACGCGGGCAGCCGAGGCGGCACCGGCGTCACCGCCGAGGTCAATAAGGCGGCGGGCGCCGCTGAAGCGTCGCGTCCAGTAGCCGGCGCGCAAATTCTCAACGCGCACTTCGCCGCCGCTGGACGGGGCGTGGATGAAGCGGTGCTCACCCAGGTAGATCCCGACATGCGAATACTCGCGCCGCTGGGTATTGTAGAAGACCAGATCACCTGGCCTGAGTGCATCGGCGTCGATCGCCTGTCCCGCGTGGCTGAGTTCAAGCGTATTGCGCGGCAGCGCCATGCCAGCGCCTTCGCGATAGACGTAGGCCACCAGTCCACTGCAATCGAAGCCGGTCCGCGGCGACTCGCCGCCTGTCCGATAAGGTGTGCCCAGATAGGCCAGCGCCTGGAGAGCGACGCTGCTTGCCGCGTCGGTCGCGCGGATGGCTGGCGCCGTGGCGGCCTGCGGCTCGCTTTCCGCTTCCGGAAAGCGCGGCGACTGGCTCGCGCATCCGGCCAGAAATATGCTAGTGAAACCGATAATAAACAGTGAATTATGGCTCCGCATTCAAGTAATCTAGGAGATATTTCCGGAAAAGTAAAGCGATATTGGCAATGGACTCGCACGGCCTTGCGCAAGGCGGGGTATGCAGACGGGAATTCAGGCGGATGTGCGTGCTAGTATCGACTGATGCCTTTTTCTGCAGACGATAGCCTAGAGGCGGTATTTGGCGCTGATGGCGCGCTGAGCCGGGCCATCCCCGGATACCGCGTGCGCCGGCAGCAGATCGAGATGGCGCAAGCCATTGCCCAGGCAATGCGCGAGAACAGCCTGCTGGTGGCCGAAGCCGGGACCGGCACCGGCAAGACCTTTGCCTATCTGGCGCCGGCGCTGCTCTCGGGCGGCAAGGTCATCATTTCCACCGGCACCAAGAATCTGCAGGACCAGCTCTACAACCGCGACTTGCCCACGGTGCGCGAAGCGCTGCAGGTATCGGTGAGCACGGCGCTGCTCAAGGGGCGCGCCAACTATGTCTGCCACCACCACCTCGAGGTCGCGCTCGCCGACGGGCGCTTCGCCAGCCGTGAGGACGTGGCGCAGCTGCACAGGATTGCGCGCTTCGCCAAAGTCACCCAGACCGGCGACAAGGCGGAATGCGCCGATGTGCCGGAGAACGCGGTCATCTGGCAGTCCGCAACGTCCACGCGCGAGAACTGTCTGGGCCAGGAGTGCAAGCAATACAACGAGTGTTTCGTGATGGCGGCGCGGCGCGATGCGCTCAGCGCCGACATCGTGGTGGTCAACCATCATCTTTTTTTCGCCGATGTGATGCTCAGGGACGAGGGCGTGGCCGAGCTGCTGCCGGCCTGCAACGCGGTGATATTCGACGAAGCGCACCAGCTGCCGGAAACGGCGACGCTGTTCTTCGGCGAGAACCTGAGCATGGGCCAGCTGCTCGACCTGTGCCGCGACACCCTGCTCGAGGCGGCCGCAGGCGCGGGCGACCTGCCGGCATTGCGGCCGGCGGTGGCCGCGGTGGAGAAGGCGAGCCGCGACGCACGGCTGGCGCTGCCGCTGGACGCCGCGCGCCTCGCCTACGCCGCGGCGACAGCCAGGAATGCGCTCGTCCAGGCGCTCGGCGCCCTGGATGAAGACCTGCAGAGGTTGTCCAAGCTGCTGGAAACCCAGGCGCAGCGCGGCGAAGGCCTGGAGAACTGCTGGCGGCGCGCGCTCGACCTGCAGGCGCGGCTAGCGCGCTGGCGCAACGCCGAGCCGGAAGGCATGGTGCGCTGGGCGGAGACCTATAGCGCCAGTTTCCAGTTGAACGCGGCGCCGCTGGTGATCGCGGAAATTTTCCGCAAACAGCTGCAAGGACATCCGCGCGCCTGGATATTCACTTCGGCGACGCTGGCGGTGAATCGCGACTTCACCCATTACACCGGCGAGATGGGCCTGGATGAGGCGCGCACCGCCTGCTGGGACAGCCCGTTCAACTACCCGGAGCAGGCGCTGCTGTATGTGCCGGAGGGACTGCCCGCGCCCAATGACGCGGCCCACACTGCAGCGGTAGTCGAGGCTGCCTGGCCGGTGATACGGGCCAGCGGCGGCCGCGCGTTCCTGCTGTTTACGACCTTGCGCGCCATGCGCCGCGCGCATGAACTGCTGCGCGAGCGCTTCCAGGCCGCGGGCGTGGACTATCCGCTGCTGCTGCAGGGCGAGGGCAGCCGCAGCGAGCTGCTCGAGCGCTTCCGCAGGCTGGGCAATGCGGTGCTGGTGGCGAGCCAGAGTTTCTGGGAGGGCGTGGACGTGCGCGGCGAAGCGCTGTCGCTGGTGCTGATCGACAAGCTGCCGTTCGCGCCGCCGGACGATCCGGTGCTCGCCGCGCGCATCGAGTATCTGGACAAGCAGGGCAAGAACGCCTTCATGGAATACCAGCTGCCGCGCGCCGCCATCAGCCTGAAGCAGGGCGCCGGGCGCCTGATCCGCGACGAGACCGACCGCGGCGTGCTCATGATCTGCGACCCGCGCCTGATCAGCAAACCTTACGGCCGGCGCATCTGGCAAAGCCTGCCGGCGATGCGGCGCACGCGCGTGCTCGAAGAAGTGACGGATTTCTTTGCCGCTGCTCCGGTAGAATAGCGGCTCGATAAGCTCGCGCTTCAAGCCCAATTTCCGCATCGGCCAAGACACGGGCGCCGGCTTCAGTTCAACATTCCAGATTCGACAGCGATGCACATACTCGTAACCGGCGCGGCAGGCTTCATCGGCTCCAGCCTTTCGCTGCGATTGTTGGAACGCGGCGATCGGGTGGTCGGCCTGGACAATCTCAACGACTATTACGACGTGAGCCTGAAGGAAGCGCGGCTGGCGCGCCTGCGCGCATTCCCCAGGTTCATATTCGAGAAGATCGACATCGTCGAGCGCGAGGCGATGGCTCGCTTGTTTTCAGCGCAGCGCTTCGACGCCGTCATGCACCTCGCGGCGCAGGCGGGCGTGCGCTATTCGATCGAAAACCCGGCTGCCTATGTCGACACGAACCTGCTCGGATTTGGCAACGCGCTCGAGGGTGCGCGCCGCTCCGGCGTCGGGCACTTCGTGTATGCCTCGTCCAGTTCGGTCTACGGTGCCAACGCTAGGCTGCCATTCGCCGAAGACGACAGCGTCGATCACCCAGTATCGCTATATGCGGCGACGAAGAAGGCGAACGAGCTTATGGCGCACAGCTACGCGCATCTTTACCGCCTGCCCTGCACCGGGCTGCGCTTTTTCACCGTCTACGGCCCATGGGGACGGCCGGACATGGCGCTGTTCAAGTTCACCCGCGGCATTCTCGCCGGCGATGCCATTCCGGTGTTCAACCGTGGCGAGATGGTGCGCGACTTCACTTACGTGGACGACATCGTCGAAGGCGTAATCAGGGTGATGGACCGGCCGGCACAGGCGGATCCGGCCTGGTCGGCGCTTGCGCCCAGACCGTCCAGCAGCGACGCGCCCTACCGCATTTATAATATTGGCAACAACCAGCCGGTCAAGCTCATGCGCTACATCGAAGTGCTGGAGCAGTGCCTGGGCCAAAAGGCGAAACTGGATCTGTTGCCGCTGCAGGCGGGCGATGTGCCCGCGACCATCGCCGACGTGTCGCGGCTGGAGCAGGCGGTGGGATTCGCGCCGACGACGCGGATCGAGACCGGCATTGCGCGCTTTGTGGAATGGTATCGTTCCTATTACCGGGTCTGATTCGTCACGAGTCCTGAAGCACCAAAAAACGAGGAAACCATGAAGATACTGATCACCGGCGGCGGCGGATTCCTGGGCTATCGCCTGGCGCTGGCCCTGCTCAAGCGCGGTAGCCTGAGCAAGACGGACGGCAAGCAGGATGCGATCTCGCAGATCGTGCTCGTCGACACCGCCTTTCCCGCGCAAACCGACCCGCGGCTGAAGTGCATCAAGGGAGATTTCACCGATGCCGCGCTGCTCGCCCAGGCCATCGGGCGCGACACCGACTCGGTGTTCCATCTGGCGGCGGTGGTGAGCGGCGGCGCGGAAGCCGATTTCGACCTGGGTATCCGGGTGAACCTGGACGGTACGCGCGCACTGCTCGAGGCCTGCCGCAAGCAGGCGCAGCCGCCGCGCTACGTATTCGCGAGTTCCGTGGCGGCGTTTGGCGGCGACCTGCCGCCGGTGCTGGACGACACCACCACGCCCAACCCGCAAACCTCATACGGCGCGCACAAAGTCTGCGGCGAGTATCTCGCCACTGATTTCAGCCGCAAGGGATTCATCGACGGTCGTTCGCTCAGGCTGCCGACCATCGTGGTGCGCGCAGGCAAGCCCAACCTCGCCGCGTCTTCGTTTGCGAGCGGCATCATCCGCGAGCCGCTGAACGGCGAAATATCGGATTGCCCCGTGGGCCCCGAGACCGGCGTCTGGCTGCTTTCCCCGGGCAAAGTGGTCGACGCGTTCATTCATGCGCATGAACTGCCGTCTACCGCCTGG
>JAAOZY010000419.1 GCA_012274205.1 Betaproteobacteria bacterium | reverse complement strand
GTGGCGATGCCGATGCCGCCGCGGATGCGTCCGAACACGACCTGGGCGGAATTGAACAGGTCGCGCGTCGCGCCGGACAGCGTCGCCAGGATGCCCATCAGCACGAACAGCGGGATCACCGCAAACACGTAATCCATCACCGCGCTGTAGGCGGTGGTGTTGAGCAGGCTGATTGCGACGTGCAATTTGCCGGTGATGCCCCAGATGCCGAGCACGGAGAGCAGCGCCAGCGCGACGCCGATGTGCACGCCCAAGAGAACCAGGATGAAAACGAAACCGACCGTGATCAAGGCGATGGTGGTCGGTTCCATCAGAACTCCGCCTCAGCTTGGTGCAGGCTCTTGCCGCGGATCAGGTCGACCAGCATGATCAGGAACTGGATCGCGGTCAGCGCCGCGCCGAGCAGCACCAGCGTGCGGACCGGCGCGGTGGGGACCCGCACGGGTTCCTCGCCCTCGAACTCCCCGATGCGCCAGGCCTCAGTCATGGCGTCCCAGCCGGAATAGACGATCAGCGCGAACATGACCGCCCCCAGGATGCAGGACAGGATTTCGATCGTGCGCCGCGCGCCCGGCGGCATGCGATCGACCAATATGGTCGAGCGCAGATGCGCACCGATCTTGAGTGTGTGCGCCATCTGGCACCACACCAGTCCGACCACGGAAATCTTGACGATCTCGGGGACGCCGAACAGCGGCGAATTGAAAAAGGCGCGCCCGACCACGTCGACCGTAATGAGCAGCATGATCAGCAACACCCAGACCGCGCCGAGGATGTTGAGCGAGGCCATCAGGCCATGCAGCAGCCTAACCAGAGGCTTCATAGGGATTCCATGACGGATTGAACGCCGCCCCTGCGACCAAAGACGTGCAGGGACGGCTAGTTGAGGAAGTGAATTACTTGATCTTCCAGTCGCGCGGCAGCTTGACGCCGGCTTCCTTCAGGGCCTTGATGTAGGCGCCGATGGCCTGGCCCGGCTGGCCGGCTTTGTTGATTTCCGCGGTGCGCTGATTCGGAATATCGGGAAGCGCATTCGCCCATTTCGCTTTCTCGGCATCGCTGAGAGCGCGCACGTTGACACCGGCGGCTTTCATGATTTCTACGCTCTTCTGGCTTTTTTCAAGAGCGGCCTTGGATTCCACTTCGGTGAATTCCTTCCCCACCTCCAGCATGATGTCCTGCACCTGTTTGGGCAGTTTTTTCCAGGTATCCTTGTTAATGGTAATCAGCACGTTCGGGATCGCGCCGAAATCGGTGAAGGTGTAATTCTTCGCCACCTCGTGCAGCTTGAAGCCTACGGTGGCATCCGGGAACATGATCCAGCCTTCGTAGACGCCGGTCTGGAACGAGGTATAGGCCTCATTGAGATTCGATTGCACCGGGATCGAACCCACCGCCTGCAGCCAGGGAATATTGGGGCCGGCGGCGGCGATCTTGTGGCCTTTCAGCTGTTCGACTTTGTCCCAGGCGAAGGTGGTCAGCATGTTGTAATTGCCCACCGTGCCGATCGCCAGAAAGACCTGGTTGTACTTGGTCTCGAGCATTTTCTTCAGCTCCGGGACGCTGTCGTAGACCTTGCGCGCTGCGCGCGCCGCCACCACGGGATCCGGCGTTCCGAACGGAACGAAATACGGGAAATTTTGCGCCATCAATTTGGTCGGCTCGAACGGTACATGCAAGTCGGCGATATCGACCAGGCCGCTCTCCACCGCCTCCAGACATTCACCCAGCTTGCACACCGAGCCGCCGTAGGCGCTGACCCATTCGATCTTGTGCCCGGTCTTCGCCGCCACCCGCTTGGCGATTTCCGGCGCCATAAAGTCGCGCATGGTGGTGATCCAGATTGCGGCATCGGCCGGATGACCGGAGCCTATGGTCAGCCTGAATGTGTCTGCAGTTGCAGTACTCGCTCCCGCTCCCGCGAGTGCCAGAGAAACTGCAGTGATGAGCTTCAAGACGGTTCGTTTCATGATGTAACTTTCCCCTTGATTTTGAAAAAGTCCTTGAATGTGGCGCGCAACCGACGCCGGCTAGATAGGTGCACTGTCACTGTACTGGATAGACGATGAGCGCTGGCCCGCAGATGCGTGCGCATTGATCTAGGTCAAATCGCGCCGCATCGCCGCCCAAGTCGAAGGCAGTGGTTTCCTGCGGGGCGGTCGCGCACGCTTGCCTGGGTTTCTTTATGATGCTGATGTTTGAGAATGATTATAGGAATGCAACGCATGGAAAAGAAATCATTGTCGTCCGCCGGGCAAGTGGCGCGCATACTCAATTACATAAATGGCGAATTCGTCGCGGCAGGCTCGGGCAAGACCTTCGAAAACCGCTCGCCGGTGGATGCGCGCCTGCTCGGACTGGTGTCGGAGGCCGGCGAGGCTGAGGTCGATGCAGCGGTAAAAGCCGCGCGCGCCGCACTTGTCGGCCCCTGGGGTGCGCTCGAGATGGCCGAGCGCACCGAGCTGCTCTACGCCGTGGCGAACGAGATCAACCGGCGCTTCGACGCGTTTCTCCAAGCCGAGGTCGCCGACACCGGCAAGCCGGTGAGCCTGGCGAAGCACATCGACATTCCGCGCGGGGCGGCCAACTTCAAGATTTTCGCCGACGTGGTGAAGAACGTGCCGAGCGAATTTTTCCAGATGGCGACGCCGGACAAGAAGGGCGCGATCAACTACGCCATCCGCGTGCCCCGCGGCGTGATCGCGGTGATCGCGCCGTGGAATCTGCCGCTGCTCTTGATGACCTGGAAGGTGGGCCCGGCGCTCGCCTGCGGCAACACCGTGGTAGTCAAGCCCTCGGAGGAAACGCCGGCGACGGCGACGCTGCTGGGCGAGGTGATGAATGCGGTCGGTGTGCCCAAGGGCGTGTACAACGTGATCCACGGCTTCGGCCCGGGCTCGGCCGGCGAGCTGCTCACGCGCCATCCGGGCATAGACGCGGTCACCTTCACCGGCGAGACGCGCACCGGCGCCGCGATCATGAAAGCGGTTGCCGATCGGGTGCGCCCGGTTTCCTTCGAACTCGGCGGCAAGAATGCGGGCGTGGTGTTCGCCGACTGCGATTTCGACGCCGCGGTGGAGGGCATGGGCCGCGCGGTATTCGCCAACTGCGGGCAGGTGTGCCTGGGCACCGAGCGCGTCTACGTCGAGCGGCCGATCTTCGACAAGTTCGTCGCCGCGCTGAAAGCGAAAGCAGAGGGCTTCAAGCTGGGGCGCCCGGAGGATGCCGCCACCGGCATGGGCCCGCTGATCAGCCAGGAGCATCGCGCCAAGGTCTTGTCCTACTACGAGCGCGCGCGCAAGGAAGGCGCCAGCGTGGTCACCGGCGGCGGCGTGCCGAAGATGGAAGGCGATCTGGCCAATGGCTGCTGGGTCGAGCCGACCATCTGGACCGGGCTGCCCGAGGATTCGGCGGTGGTGCGCGAGGAGATTTTCGGGCCCTGCTGCCACGTGCGCCCGTTCGATACCGAAGCCGAGGCGGTGCGCCTCGCCAACGACACGCAGTACGGCCTTGCCACCACCATTTGGACCACGAATCTTGCACGCGCGCACCGCGTCGCCGCGCAAATCGAAGTCGGCATCAGCTGGGTCAACTGCTGGTTCCTGCGCGACCTGCGCACGCCCTTCGGCGGCTCGAAGCAGTCCGGCATCGGCCGCGAGGGCGGCGTGCATTCGCTCGAGTTCTACACCGAGCTGCGCAACGTCTGCGTCAAGCTGTAGCCGGGCGCGGCATACTCGTCCCATGTGCGGCAGGTACAACATCATCACCGATGCGCAGGCGCTCTACGACGCGTTTCAGGTCGACGCCGGCGCCGACGCCGCGAAGCTCGCGCGCTACAACGTGGCGCCGGCGACCGAACAGCTGGTGATCGTCGAGGAGGACGGGCGCAGGCTCGCGCGCTGGCACCATTGGGGGCTGATCCCGCATTGGGCCAAAGACAAGGCCATCGGCTACAAGACCATCAATGCGCGCGGCGAGAGCGTGGCCGTGAAGCCGGCTTTCCGCGCGGCGTTCCGGCAGCGCCGTTGCCTGGTCCCGGCCAGCGGCTTCTACGAATGGAAGCTCGAAGGCGGAAGCAAACAGCCCTATCTGATCGGTCTGAAGAGCGGCGAGCTGTTCGCCTTTGCCGGGCTGTGGGAGAGTTGGAGCGCGCCGGAGGGCGAATTGCGCTCTTTCACCATCATCACCACTGCGCCGAACGAACTGATGGCGCGCATCCACGAGCGCATGCCGGTGATCATCCCGCGCGCGCATTACGCGCGCTGGCTTTCGCCCTCGGTGCAGGCTCCAGCGCAGGTGCAGCCCATGATTGCGGGCTATCCGGCGGCCGAGCTCAGGGCCGTCCCCATCGGCCGCGGTATCAACAACGCGCGCAACCAGGGCCCTGCGCTGATCGAGCCGACCGGCGCGCCGCTGGATTGAAACGGCGCTGCGTCCGGCCCGGGCGGGCGGGAACGCGGCGTCGGGCCGGACGCAGCGC